>NZ_SMMD01000535.1:355-3700 GCF_009711475.1 Fulvivirga aurantia | reverse complement strand
AAAGGTCCTCTAAATCAGAATTTTTATACAGTTCAATCTGCTTTTTAGTAAATCCATTCGATGCTAATTGAGATAGAAGTGTTTGGCGAATAATTTTTTCTGATTTCAGTGCTCTTAAAGCCATTGCCAGAGAAGTCACATTGCATGTGTTAATGTTATAAACCCGTTTGTCTGATGCTCCATTTCCATATAAATTTTCAGAATTGAACTTATTATCCATTTGACTAGCATAAGGAGCTGCCTCTGGAGTAGACTTATTATTCAATTGATCCTTTAATAAATCTTTATCATTTTTATTAATTGATTCATTAGTGTTCAAAACCGCATCAATCCTTTCAATCTCCTTCTGTTCTTCATCGGTTGTCCAGCCAGAAGCCATCGCATTGCGCATACTGGTTAGTAGGTCCTTAGAGTAGCGTGAAAGATTTTTCTCATCTTTAGCGATTTGATATGCCAAATTATCACTACTCAAAGACCAAACATAAGAAAGCATACCAGCAACCAATTTAGGATTAAATGGTGCATATTTTCTCATTTCAACCGCCAATGATTCGAGGTCTTCATGGCGGTCATATATATTTTTTAGAGTCTTATCATCATCACTTGTCTCAGACAGTTCTTTTTCATACTCAGCCTGCCTTTTGCGCTTCAACTCTTCTTCCTCTGCCTTTCTTTTATCCTCGGCTGCTTTCTCTCTGGCCTTTTTTTCCTGTTCAGCTTTTTGACGAGCCAACTCTTCTCTCTCTGCAACTACTTTAGGGTAACCGGCCAGTCTTTTTTCAACATAACTGGCATCAGCCTCTTTCAATTTAGCCAGTGTAGGGCTTTCGCGCTTGCTAATTTTTCGGTCTACATCCGCATCTCCCCAATACATTACCTCTCGCTGAAATCGCTCAATTGCTTTTATTGTCTCAGGAATGCTTTCTTCAGCAACTGCTCCCGTCTCCTGATCTACTATAGCATTTATCTCCTGATCGTAGATGTCATTATCGAGCATGTTTATCTTGTTCAATAGCTGCTGTATAATATGCACATCAGATTGTATGTTTTTACCGCCAGCCCCTACACTAAACTGTAATTTAGGTTGCTTTTTCTCAGGTGGCGGAGGCAGAGGTTCTTTTCTTAAACTATCAGTATCCAATCTATTTGCATCTGCATCAGCCACCTCTTTTTTTGACGCTAATTCATTTTCAGGAACGTGAATCAACGCACCACCCGGGAAGCCTTTAACACCTTCAGCTTCGATCAATAGATTCTGATTTAACCTTATAAGCGCTTGCTCAGGTACTTTTAAATAACTGACAATTTCATCCAGGGTCCATCCAGCGGGTATAACGAAAGTGTCTTCCGCTTCTTCTACCGTGCCGGTTGAAGCTTTAGTTTGTAGCAATGGATTATCCAATGTGGCTACTCTGGGTTTTAGAGCCTGATTGTTAGTCTTTCCAGAATCTGTTTGAGGTGTTTTTTGCTGCATGCGTCAATATTGATTAGCAACGAAGACAATCATTACTTCTAACTATAATTTATTAGATAAGCCATAAATTTACCATTTAGATGGAAAGAGTAAATATAAAAAGTGTTTTTTTGTGCTAAATAAATTAACACATTAGTTCATGCATTCGAAGTCCTCTCCAAATACTCAATTCGCTCAAATTATTGCACAAGAAATATCATTGGTAGAAAACCTGGTGAAGAGTATTATGCGTTCCCTTTTAAAAGCTGATGGTGATGCCAGCCAATACCAGGGAATTATCTCTAAACTACCTTCTCCACACCAGTCATATGACCGTTTTCTTGTTGAGTACAAACTGCAAGATCCCGAGCGGTTGGCCATTGCTACAGCACTCACAGCTACTTACAAACCACAGGCCTTCGACTCATTCCTTTTACTCAACCCTGCTACAAATAGTCCCTTTACGGAATTAGGTGGGTACATTTCCGGATCAAACCTCGCATTTTCTCCCACTTTTCAAACTGTAATTTACATGATTGCAGGCGATGATCTCGCCAAAACGGTAACTGCTACTGAAAGTATTGGCCCACAATCAAAACTATTTGCTCAGCGGATACTTACCACACACTCAGATGACAAAGAGCGAAATTGGAAAAATTTTGTCGTAAAGACTTCTGAAGAATTTTTTTCTATCCTACAGGGGGCACATTATAAACCTTCGTTTAGCAGTGAGTTTCCGGCAGCAAGGATACAGACCAAAATGGCCTTTGAGGATTTGATTTTGGATTTCGACACCGAGCAAAAGGTATTAGAAATAGACACCTGGCTCAAGCATGGTCAGAAAGTGATGCAACACTCAGAGTTTGGCAAAAGGGTGAAGCCCGGTTACAAAGCCATGTTTTACGGTCCTTCAGGAACGGGAAAAACCTTAACCGCCACCATGCTGGGTAAAAAGAATAATCTTGACGTATACAGGGTCGATTTATCGATGTTGGTATCTAAATGGGTAGGAGAAACTGAGAAAAATCTGAAAGGTGTTTTTGACATGGCTGAGGATAAAAATTGGATTTTGTTCTTTGATGAAGCCGATTCAATTTTTGGTAAACGAACACAGACCCAATCCTCAAATGACAGGTATGCCAACCAGGAAGTCTCGTACCTTCTTCAGCGTATTGAGGAGTATCCGGGACTCGTTATTCTTGCTACAAATTTAAAAGCGAATATCGATGCTGCCTTTCACCGCAGGCTCAACAACATTATCTACTTCCCACCTCCTAATGAGGAGCATCGTATTGAAATTTGGCAAAAAACCCTTCCTTCTGATTTTGTACTGGATAAGGTGATTACCATGGAGGAGCTCGGTAAAATTGACCTTTCCGGTGGAGAGATTCTTAATGTGACTCACTATTGTCTCTTAAAATCTTATGAGAGAAATGATAAGCTAATCGCTGAAGAGGATATGACTTACGCCATAAGAAAAGAGCTAGAAAAGAAAGGAAAGGTACATAAATAGGCTGACGTTCTCATTCTTTATGAAGTCCAGAGATTCCCACCTACGTGGGAATGACGATCTTTATTGCGATATTATCTTTTACTCGTCTGACCACTTTGAGAGGTCTGACGAATAGTACTTTTTAAATACAGTCATTATCGTTCTATAGATCCTTCGCTATCGCTCTGGATGACGAAATCTAAAGAAAATCTCCCTAAACCACCCTACGAGTCATGCTGAGCGCAGCGAAGTAACTTACTAAGAATTAAAAATGACTATCAATTCGATTTATTAAGTTCCCTGCCATGCAGCAGGCAGGCCTCCTTCCTCGGGATGACAAAATTCTCGGTCGTCTTTGCTGACATAGCGCAGAGATTCCCACCTGCGTGGGAATGACGGA
>NZ_SMMD01000535.1:111-345 GCF_009711475.1 Fulvivirga aurantia | reverse complement strand
ACTTACTAAGAATTAAAAATGACTATCAATCGACTTATTAAGATTCCTGCCATGCCGGCAGGCAGGCCTCCTTCCTCGGGATGACAAAATTCTCGCCCGTCTTAGCTGACGCAGCAGAGATTCCCACCTACTTGGGAATGACGTTCTGTTAAAATGTAGTCAATATGGAGATAAAGATCCTTCGCTAGCGCTCTGGATGACGAACTAAATAGAATTTAACTGTACACAAAAGCC
>NZ_SMMD01000535.1:0-101 GCF_009711475.1 Fulvivirga aurantia | reverse complement strand
CGTCTGACCACTTTGAGTGGTCTGACGAATAGTACTTTTTTATATACAGTCATTATCGTTCTAAAGATTCTTTCGCTATCGCTCTGGATGACGAAATCTAA
>NZ_SMMD01000287.1 GCF_009711475.1 Fulvivirga aurantia | reverse complement strand
CCCAATGGGAAAACTCACAAGCGCGTTACAACAAACTTTTGAGTGATTTAGAAGAACTAATAAAAGCAACCGAAGAAACACTAAAAAGCTACGAAGCACTCAACATGAGCTTTGCCTATGATCTCTACAATGAAGAAATGAATGAGATCATGGAGGAAACAGGCTGTATGGAAGCTTACGCAGAAAATTTTAAACAAGCACACCGCAGCCTATCTAAAAAGCTAAAACACCTTAAAAAAAGCCGTCATGAGGTGCAATTCCAAATGATAATGGATACGATTAATCAGCCACCGAATTAGTAATTGCAATTAAATAATGTGGAGGGGTTTATGCCCAGCCCATTTTTTTTGCGTGGTCCAGCGCATCTTTTGAATTGTCCATCACCAGAAAAGGAATATCAAGGCTTTTAGCCATGTTCAGTAGCTCTTCCTTTCTCTCATCGTGATGCACATGTCTTATGTAAATGGCCTGTATTCGACCTGGGTTATCCTCGTGGATTTTTTTATAAATTTCCGGATCTTCCTGTCCACTATCACCAATAAGAATAAAAGGTAATTGTGGGTAAGCCCGTAAGATTTGCTCGATATATTCAACCTTGTAAGGCATGGTGTCTTGCTTAATCCATTGCTCTGTATCTAATCCTAGATCTCTAAGAAAGAATGGTGCTTTGGGTATATTATGATGCTCACAAAAGGCTACCAGCATATCGTATAAGTTATATGAGCTTCCTGAGACAAAAAACAGAGGGTTTTTATAATTATGAATCAGAGCATGGTATAAATTAGCAACACCTTCAAAAGGGGTTCTCGATTGAGCGTCATTACGCATCATAGTAAATATTCTCTTTATACTATGCATTGCATTAGAGACTATGATTGTGTCGTCAACATCTGAGATAACTCCGAATGGATTGTCCTGTTCACAAACCAATACCTCTCCTACTGCCTCTCGCTCATACTCAAGATCGAATGGCATATTAGTAATTTCCAGCTGTACTTCATGCCACCCGTTTGACATGTGCTGCTCGTCTAAGCCGTGAAACTCTAGTGTAAAATAGCCTTCTTTATCGCTTACGGTTTTGGTCTTGAAACCATGAAGTTCTCCTGTTATTTCAACTCCTGGTACTTCATCACTTTCATATCGTTTCCACGTTTTCTTTAGGTTCGTCCAAAGGTTGTCGGGTAGGTGATCATTGTCATCATGTATTATAGATTCTTTTTCTATGACCCTGCCATGGAGATAGGCCTTATTTTGATTAGCAAAACCCCTGTATGGGTATATGATAACCGGGTCAAATAAGTTTAAAGCATCTTTCACCTTAAACTTGACAGCATCAAATTTATTTTCAGTCTTTCTAACTATTTTCTTAAAGCGCTCCATGTATTACTAACTCGAATAAGAAATGGATTGTTCGCTGGCACCATTTCAGTGTCTTTGGATTGCCTCCGTTTCAGGATCTCGTTGGTCAAGAAGAGATCCCTGCCTGCGCAGGGATGACGCCCTTTAGTGATATTAGATGATTATCAACGGCT
>NZ_SMMD01000106.1 GCF_009711475.1 Fulvivirga aurantia | reverse complement strand
GATTATGAACTCATTACGATCGTTGGAGAGGTAGACGCAAGTTCCTCTATCACTTTGGACAATGCAATAATTGAAGCCATCGAAAGTGGAGGAAAACGTTTTTTGGTAGATTGTACTTCTTTGGAATATATTTCTTCCGCAGGATTGGGCGTATTTATGTCGCATATCGAAGAGTTTAAAAGACAAGACATAAAACTGGTAATTTTCGGACTGAACGATAAGGTGGCCAATGTGTTTGAGATATTAGGGTTAGATCAGTTGTTGGAGATAGAAAATACAAAAGAAAACGCAAAAGCTATTCTGTAATGAAGTACAGCTATAAAGTGCCGTGTAAGAAAGAGAAATTACGATCTATTCGTGATTTCGTGAGGGAAGTGTTGGAGAAACATGGGCTTTCAGAAATTGATGTGAGTACATTGGTATTAGCCATAGATGAGGTTTGTGCCAATCTTATGATTCACTCTCATGGCTGTAATCCTAAAGAATCAATTGAGCTTCAAATAAAGGTAAATAAAGAAAGA
>NZ_SMMD01000460.1:364-2932 GCF_009711475.1 Fulvivirga aurantia | reverse complement strand
GACACAAACACCAAAAGCCAATGCCAGACAAGCTGCCCAACAGGTAAGAATAGCTCAAGGCGTTAAGTCAGGTGAACTCACAAGAGGAGAAAGAAGAGCTTTAAAAACAGAACAAAGACACATAAGAAGGGTAGAGCGTAGGGCGAAAGCCGATGGAGTTGTAACGCCAAGGGAAAAGCAAAAAATAAATAGAAAACAAAATAGGGCCAACAGGCACATTATAAGACAAAAAAATGATGGCGACAAGAGGCCCAATAACTTATAAACTACTACTTGAGAAGGGTATCTTAAAAGCTTAAGGTACCCTTCTTTTTTTATTTAGCTTAAAGCAAATTGTAGATCATTAATCAGGTCTTCAGCATCTTCTACACCTACGCTGAGTCTTATTAGTGAGTCCACGAGTCCTATCTTTTCACGTTCTTCTTTAGGTACGCTTGCGTGGGTCATAGTAGCTGGGTGGTTGGCCAAAGATTCTACACCTCCCAAAGATTCTGCCAAGGCAAAAACTTTGAAATTCTCCAATATCTTAAAAGCATCAGCTTTATTATCTCCTTTTAGTGAAAATGAAATCATACCTCCAAAATCATTCATTTGTGCCTTGGCCACTTCATGATTAGGGTGTGTTTCAAAACCAGGCCAGTAAACATTTTCAATCTTTGGATGGTCTTTAAGAAACTCTGCTATTTTTCTACCATTTTCACAATGCCTTTGCATTCTTAGGTGTAGTGTTTTTATCCCCCTGAGCACAAGAAAACAATCCTGTGGCCCGGGAATGGCACCACTACTATTCTGAATAAACGCCAGATCTTCATTTAACTGTTTGTCCTTTACTACAAGTGCACCCATCACTACATCTGAATGGCCTCCCAGGTATTTTGTAACTGAGTGCATGACAATATCAGCTCCCAGATCGATCGGGTTTTGCAAGTACGGTGTGGCAAATGTGTTATCTACTCCAAGAAGGATATTGTGCTTGTGTGCAATTTCACCAACTTTCTTAATATCGATTATATTCATCATTGGGTTGGTGGGAGTTTCAACCCATATAATCTTAGTGTTTTCTGTAACCTTATCCTCGATGTCCTGGACATCCCTCATGCTGGTGAAGTGAAATTTTATATCATACTTACTGTATATTTTGGTGAATAAACGGTAAGTGCCACCATAAAGGTCATTTGTAGCGATTACTTCGTCACCGGGTTTTAGCAGTTTTATGATTGCGTCAATAGCGCCCAAGCCTGAAGAAAAACACAAGCCGTAATTTCCATTTTCCAGGGCTGCCAAGCTTTTTTGCAGAGCATCGCGCGTAGGGTTGTGGGATCGAGAGTATTCGTAGCCTTTGTGGTCTCCAGGAGAAGGCTGCGCGTAAGTTGAAGTCTGATAAATTGGTGTCATGATTGCACCGGTAGAGGGATCAGGCTCAACGCCTGCATGTATTGCTTTTGTTCCGAATTTCATAATAGTATAAAGACTATATTAGTTTGCGAGTTAAAATATCAAAACAGGCCAATACTTATGATGTTGTCAACATTATATAATAAGTAATATTTGTTGACAGGCTTTTTAGCTGTGCTCAGACCAATAGGTTTTAATATTCTCTTTCCAATTATTCTTATCCTGTAGGTATAAAAGCGTATTAATTAGCATCTTGTCATCGGCAGAAGAGTGGTCAAGCCTTTCTAATGATGTTTTAATAATCAGAAAAAGCTCTTTTCTATACGTCTCCTGATCCTTTGAGGCTAATTGCCCGATCGCTTCTATTATTTCATCAGCTGTAAGTGGTGTACGCTCTGAGGTGATTGACTCGGCAGGTTTTTCGGTAGCGTCTGGTTTTACAAACGAAGTTGCTTCCTGCTTTAGGAAATCATCTAAGTCTTTGAGTGGATTTTTTCTTTTAGCCATTTCTTAGAGATGTTTTAAGATCGCTTTTGCTGTGTCAAGATACTCCTTCTCTGCCATAATAGTGCTGAAGTTTACAAACAAGTTTTTTTGAGGTACAGCCACATCGAGTATTTCAGCATCAAGATTACTCATGGCCTCTTCTATGGTTTTGTGCTTGGTGAGACTGTGTATCCTGTTTGGTAAAACCATTATTTTAAGCGCCCCATTAATATCTCTTGCTGGAGATAAATCTTTAATCGTCTGATAAGTGACTAACAAGTCATTTTGAGTAAGACTTGTGGGGACAATTACTGCCTCGCTGACAAGGCAAAGTTTTTTAATGCCCTCATCCGTTGTTTTTCCAGCACTATCTACGATTATATAGTCTAACTTTCCTTCGGCTTTCATTTGAGTGAGCTCTTCCGCAATTTGCTCATCGTTAGAACCTATAATATCAAAGAGCGAATTTTCTTTAGCACCAGACTTATAGACTTCCATTTTTCTGAGAGTACTTATAGTGTAGTTGGTGTCTGTTTCGATGAGTGCCACCTTGTGCCCGAGGTTATTGAGCATCGTGGCCAGATTTATGGCATTGGTCGTTTTTCCTGTACCTCCTTTACGACTTATAAATGCAATTACTTTTGTCATACAACACGTTTAGATACTAAAAATATGAAGGGCATAGGT
>NZ_SMMD01000460.1:0-117 GCF_009711475.1 Fulvivirga aurantia | reverse complement strand
TGAAGAAAGTTTACTATCTAAGCACTTGTGATACATGTAAAAGAATTATGAAAGAAGTGGGTGTAGACGATTCGTTTGAACAACACGACATAAAAAAAATGCCTATAACTAATGATC
>NZ_SMMD01000178.1 GCF_009711475.1 Fulvivirga aurantia | reverse complement strand
AATGGCAGCTTAATACCATTGGTACAGAAAAGGCCTCTATTAAATTTTATAAGGATAGTGGCTCATCAGAGCTCATAAAAACTGACGACCAGCTTTACGAGTATGAGCGAAAGTTTAACACATCCGATAATTATAATCTCATTCTCAATAATAAGTACAGCAACAATAAAGAGAAAATCGCCTATAAAGTAGACGTAATCAAAGATGCTTTCCCAAGAATTGATCTTGAGGTTTATCAAGACAACACCTTATATAGCTACATAGCATTGGGAGGCAATATTTCTGACGATTACGGCTTAAGAACACTCAGCTTAAATTATCAGATAATAAATCAAGGCGAGGAAAGCCAACCGTCCAATATTAAGATACCCATCAACAAGGATCAAACTGCCCAAAGATATTACTATAGATGGGATGTTGACTCTATTAAAATTCAAGATGGCGCTCAACTTAAATATTGGTTGGAGGTATGGGATAATGATGCCGTAAACGGTAGTAAGTCTTCTAAAACGGGCACATATGCTTTTAAAATTCCCTCCAAAAAAGATATCAAAGAAGAAATAGAGAATAAAACGAACCGAACAGAGAAGGACATTGATCAACGTGTTGAAGATGCTAAAAAGCTAAAAGAACAAATTGAAGATGCCGAAAGAAAGCTTAAAGGAAAGAAAGACCTAAACTGGCAAGACCAGAATCTTCTGAAAGATATAGTTAAAAAGAAGGAAGAGCTTAATAAGGCTATCGAAGAGCTGAAGAAGCAAAACCAGGAATTGAATAATCAAAGAGAAAAATTTAGTGATCAAGATGAGCGGATTACTGAAAAGGTAGAGCAGCTTCAAAAACTAATGGA
>NZ_SMMD01000212.1 GCF_009711475.1 Fulvivirga aurantia | reverse complement strand
TATGCAAATACTAAACTTACGTTACGGCATTGAAACTATTTAGATTCGAAAAGCTTAGAATATCAATTTTAATCAGTGTTTAGAGGGACTCTTTGTTATGGCTTTGAGTGACATTGATAATTGCTCATTGATTCCTGCGCTACAGCTCACAGATCACAGACCATATCAGAATCCTTATAAATTTTAGTGCCATACTTTGTCTCTAATTCACATACATCAGCTGGAATAGTCATATGACCATTACCATTAATAAAAAGGTGGGATAATTTACTTAGTTGGCCAATTTCAGCGGGTATTGACATTAAAGACGGATTATTATCCAAATGAAGAGATTTGAGGTTTTCCAGTAAACCAATTTCTTTAGGTACGTCATTTAAATTTTCATTTATGCCAACAGCTAAAATCTCTAGGTTGGTGAGTTTGCCAATTTCAGTTGGAAGACTAGCGTAATCGTTCATGTGTGTTCTCAACTTAGTAAGATTACTTAAGTAGCCGATCTCTTTAGGAATAGACACCAAACCTACATTATGGATTAACAAATCTATAACTACCCCATTGTTTTGGGTCACACCTTCCCAATTACTTAAATCGGGGTCGTTCAAATCCCAAGTAAGTCTATTATCTGGATTAGCCTCAAATATTGCCACGAGTGCTTCTTTTTCTGTTACCACGGTAACTTCGTAGGTTTGAAGCGAACTATCTTCAGCCATCACAGTATAGGTTACAGGTTTAGAAAAATCCTGAACGCCTATTGGCTTCACAGTGGCTGCTTGAGACACAGTTATCTGAGGTAGTAATGCCGTTTTAAGAGAATTGCCTGGAAGAACAGCGAAAATCGTATAGTTACTGCTATCAACTTCACCTATCACATTTGTACTTATGGCATTTTCGCTTAATAAAAACTGAAAAGAGGTAATTTCTTTTTCATCACTCTTTATAATCTCAATAGGCACTGGTTGTGGTGAATCATCGTCACTATTA
>NZ_SMMD01000376.1 GCF_009711475.1 Fulvivirga aurantia | reverse complement strand
CTGAGAAGAAGAAAATGTTGATTGTAGAGGATGACAAGGCGCTTTCACTTGTACTTTCTAAATATTATGGCCGCCATTATGAGGTAAAAACTGCGAGCAATTCTAATGAGTGTCAGGAGACCATTCGTAGGTACACACCAGATATAGTACTTCTCGACTATTACCTCCCCGGCAAAACTGGCGGAGAACTCTTTTCTATCATAAAAAATGCCGCTCCTGAGGCCCGTATTATCATACTAAGTGCCAACGAATCATCACAAACTGTCGTGGATCTTATCAAGTTAGGCGTTAGAGACTATGTGGTAAAAGGTAATAATGCCATAGAAGAGATAGATGAAATCCTTGGTACGCCAAAAGAAGAATAAACCTATTAGGTATCTAAGATCGTTACAAATTCAGAAAGAATCATGGCCGTGGCACCCCACACTACACGACCTCCCAGGTCAAAGTAAGGTGCGTTGAGTTTTATTCCCTGTCGTACAGTTATATCCTTTCTTTTACGCTTTTCCAGATCGAGTAATTCATCAATTCTAACTTCAATAAGCTCTTTGACCTCAAATGTGTCTATCTCAAAAGCTGGTTTTTGTTTGATGTAACCAATCACAGGCGTAACCCTAAAGTTGCTTGGTGGAATGTACAGATCGGTAAGTCTGCCAATAACATTAATTTGACTTTCTGCAATGCCAATTTCTTCTCTTGTTTCCCGCAATGCTGTACTGGTGATATCAGTATCTATTTCTTCAAATTTGCCTCCCGGTAAGCTTACTTGACCTCCATGTGTACCCCCATAGTCGTGCCGTTGGGTCAGTGGCATAAAAATCGACCCCTCTTTTTGATACAATAGAATCAAAACACCCCCTCTTCGTACGTCCTTTTTATCGAGATTAAACCGTTCTCTAGTGCTTTCTACCGGCATCATCAACTGTTGGGCCTCCATACCGGGCAGACCGTTATTTACTTTTTGGCTAAGGTGTTTTACTAAGTCTTCTAAAATCATGAGCAACACAATAATAAGCAAAATGTGTATTTATACTAAAAACCAAAGACTCCTTATCTTGTTAGCAGATAAATCAGTAAATTGGTTGTTACCGCTAATCCCTAAAGCATGTTTAAATCAACCTTATGGCTAATATTTCTAGTCTCACTGTCGGCTCATACTTTGCTGGCTCAAGAGACCATAGTCAACTGTACTGATTCGACATTTTGCGTGCCCAGCGTAATTGGTTTACCGAGAACCAAAGGGATCGTACTCAAGCGAGAGCTGGTAAGAGATTACGGTATACAATCGGAAGCGGCTCCCCCAAACGGCAATTCATCAGCAGAAGTAAGACGTAACAGACGTTGGGAACTAAAAATAAAGGCTCCCATTATACTGAAGGAAGGTTTTAAGATGGCTGTTGGCTTTAAGTATTTTGTAGAGGAATTCAACTTTGAAAACATTCGAAACGAAGAATACCCCTTTTACAATAGCCTGGAAGACCGTCCTCTTCGCAGCATCAGAGGTGACGTATTCATGATCAAACCCACTCTCGGCAAAAGATATTACATCTTAAGAGTAAGCGCAGGGCTCAATGGAGATTATAACCTTGATAATTTTGGCAAAACCGACTTTTTAAAATTTTCCATATCCCCTCTAGTAGGGTGGAAAAAGAACGATTATGTCTCCTATGCAGTTGGGCTCGCCTTCAGTTACAATTTCGGTAGGCGAACGATCGTGCCTGTTTTTGCTTATAACAAGTCTTTTAACAACCAGTGGGGCTTTGAGTCGATACTCCCTGCTGAAGTAAAACTCAGATACAGCACACTCAACCTCAAAAACTACTTTTACCTTAAGACTGAATTAAACGGAGCCAACTACAGCATTACAGTTGATGAAAACAGGGAAGAACTATTGTTTCTCAACAAATCAGAAGTACGTTTTTTAGCTAGCTGGGAGCGAGAAATTCACGACTGGTTATGGTTTTCTGTTGAAGGTGGAATGCGCAAAAACATCAACTTTGACCTTACGGACTCACAGAACTCAAACCGTAATATTATCGTGGGTAATAACCTCAATGAAGCGCTCGTACTTTCTTTTAGCTTGTTTATAGTACCTCCCCGCAAGTTGCTTAAATAGCAGAACAAAATATTATACTTTACATTTCAGG
>NZ_SMMD01000048.1 GCF_009711475.1 Fulvivirga aurantia | reverse complement strand
TGATCTCATTAAGCTTAGATGAGCTTAAGGACATAATAACAGAGTGTGTTGGGAAAAGTATTGGGCAGATAGCGAGCCATGATACGACAGACGAAATACTAAACCAGAAAGAAGCCTCTGAATTTTTAGGTATAAGTGAAGTGACTTTAATAAAGTGGAAAAAGGAAGGTCGTGTTCCTTGTGAACAGCTACCAGGATCTCGAATTATTAGATACTATAAATCTCAATTAAGAGAGGTACTAAGCAGAAATAGACATTTGCTACAAGCAAGCAGAAAATAAAAATGCTGGAAAATCCAGCACTTGT
>NZ_SMMD01000054.1 GCF_009711475.1 Fulvivirga aurantia | reverse complement strand
GCTGAAAGCACCGGGGTATTCCAGGCCATAGCATTGGCTAAAAAATTACATGAAATTGACTCACAAATTACATTAAAAATCATTGGCTTTTGTTCTATACCCAGCACATTGAAAACCATAAAACAAGAGGTCGAAAAATATCATTTTATTTCGCTGGCAGGAGGTGATAATTTAGTTCCTCATCAAGATATTTTAAAAGCAATAGTAAATGCTGATTTCGGCATTATCCATTACCCTCATAATTACAGCACAATGAACTCAACACCAACCAAGCTTTACGAATACCTGGGGCTGAAATTACCTATCTTGATTCAAGAC
>NZ_SMMD01000067.1 GCF_009711475.1 Fulvivirga aurantia | reverse complement strand
AAGAGCACCTCACTCATCATAATGCTGGAATAATAAAGGAGACCGGCATGCATAATTACTAACAAGGCCGCTAGTAAACCAAAAATGCTATCATTCGCCATTCGTTTGCCTACTAGATAGGTAAAAACGCCAATTCCTAAAGTAAGTAGCCCATTCATGATTTTTATCACCTGAATATTATCCGAAATCATCATTATGATCGAGATGAAAAAAGGGTAGCCTGGTGGAAAGTGATTATGAGGAGCTTTGCTTGGTGAGGCGTAATTTATGTAACCTTCAAACTGAGAAAGCCCTTTGCCTAAAATGTAATAGGTAGCATTGTCACCCAATATGGCTACTTTGCTGTCGTAAGTATATGTATAGAC
>NZ_SMMD01000015.1 GCF_009711475.1 Fulvivirga aurantia | reverse complement strand
TTCACGAGGGGTTGTGCGGCATGAATTGTGCGTATGAGTAATTCTGTGATTATGTTCAAATAGCAGCAACTTGGGCGAAGCACATTCTCTTCACAGCCCGCCCGAGTCTGCTCGAGGGCTGAAAAACAGGCTGAAGCTCAAGGAAGAACTGCTGAAATAGGAGCAGAGCTCTAAACACAGAAGAACGAGCATTCGCACTAACCGACTAGAGCCGCACTTTAGCGCATGCGAT
>NZ_SMMD01000368.1 GCF_009711475.1 Fulvivirga aurantia | reverse complement strand
AGCTATAAGTATAGCAGCAGGGGGTGATTTTTTTATCATCATGGCTTTCTTGATCTCTTGTCCTGAAGAAATAGGATTGTCAAGTAAGAGACTTTTAAAAATTAAAAGGGTTGCATTTTGCAAGAAATCTTAATTACTCTGTAAGTTATGGTTTATGATTACCTCAGAGTCTTCAGTGAATGACTCTGAGGGGTTGGAAATGCTAACGTTCAGCATATGGCTTTGTGGCGGTTTCGGAGCACTTTTGTGTCTGTCCGCACAAAGGTTACTTAAATGTACTAGATTTCCTTTTACCACTTCACCCGCCATAAGCTATATGCAGTGTTGGGCTTTCGTACTTTAATTTATTCTTCTTTGGGTTTATTCAAATATTTCTTCTTAATCCAACCAGTCTGAGGTAAATTATCTTTAGGGTCAAAGTAGCTTACGTAAACCCATTTATGATGGACTTGAATCACAACTACATCAAAATCAACAGGTAGTTTAGTTATTGTAATTGTCTTTTGTTTGGGCTTAAGCTTTACGGTGCAATGTCTATTAGTTATTCTATATTCTTTCGCTTGTTTTAAATGCCCTGTTATTTGTTGAATAAAGAAAACTGTTGAATCTTGCTTAACTCCTATTTGACTTAATTCTTCTTTTGTAGCAAGTTCCGGTTTTGTTTGTAAAAAGTCGTAGTATTGATGAAATCCCGCATAACGCAGAAAAATATCAATTATCAATAAAGCCGAGACACCTAATGATTTGTGTTTACTTAGAAATGATAGAACTAAAGAGAGTAATATTTGAAATTTTCTTTCTTGTTCTTCTTCTAACTCTTCACTTAGTGTTTCAGTAAACTCAAGAGCCTGTTCTGTTACGTTTTCAAAATCCTCAAGTATTGACCAATTTCTCTGCTGTGCTGCAATTGCAGCCAATTGACCAGAAATACCGTTTAAAGCAAAATTTAAGCTATTTATTTGTGCAATTATAGGTGATTGAAATTTAACAGATTCAATAATTGACCTAACACTTCCAAAGATTTGCTCATGTTGCCTATTAATTGAAGTAATAGCGTCAATCGTTGTTTGAGGAATTGCAAACTTTGCTTGCCAACTCATTGTATGCGAAAATGCATCAATTGCAGAAAAAGTCGATTGAGTAATCATAGCCTGTTGCTTCAAGCTTTTTGCAATGTTCGTCATCATATTTACACCGCTAAAACTTCTCGCAATTTGCTCTTGAGCTTTTAGTAATCCAGAACTTTTCACTATGTCAGCCATCATTTGTTGCTGCTTTAATAGTGGGTTCATAGAAGCTTGAATTTGTTCTTGCATTCTTCTGATATTATCAAAAGCACCTAACCCCATAGTATTTCTCCAATCGTTCATAATTTATCTTGGCAGTACCCCTAGTCCAGCCATCTGAGCTAAGGTTTTAGCTTTATTTGAAACATTTCTCAATCCTCTTCCTTTCCCTAAATCATATGGTATTTCAATTCTTCTTTCTTCGTATTGGTTACGAGTAATGTCTAAAATCTCTTTACTATGTCGATTTTCAAGAAAATAATGAGTTCCATTATTCCAATGGTCAGGGTCTTTCAAAGAGAGAACCTTCCAATTATCCTTACCGTTCAGTCTATAAATAACCTCAGATGCTGCGAAACAAAATCCTGTCGAATGAATCCCTGTTTTAATATTTAACTTATACCAATAGTCATCTAATACTGCTTCTTTAATCTCATTTCTTTCGAAAGCATTATGTAAGGCACTTATTATTGTTGTTAATTCCATATTCATTATTTGCGCGACAGTTCCATGTATGAAGCCCAACATCCGGGTATATGTTATTGCAATACTTGCACTATACTAATTTATAATTTT
Source organism: Fulvivirga aurantia (assembly GCF_009711475.1). GTDB lineage: Bacteria > Bacteroidota > Bacteroidia > Cytophagales > Cyclobacteriaceae > Fulvivirga > Fulvivirga aurantia. The sequence continues at coordinate 202 of NZ_SMMD01000368.1, read as the reverse complement.
TAGCGGAATTGTTAAATATAAAAGTATCAATTAAATACCTTTCTAATCAGAGGCTTCTTTTATGTTTGCTGACCGAGTGTTACAACGGCTTAAATTGCTCGAAAGTCTCGTGGCAGCTGTCACAGAGGTGTATAGAGCGGCAGGCCGTGAGGCTTGTAAACCTCAGAGTCACTTATTGAGGACTCTGAGTGATTATTGATTT
>NZ_SMMD01000220.1 GCF_009711475.1 Fulvivirga aurantia | reverse complement strand
TTTTTGCCGAGACTAAAAGATTGGTAGATAAGGTGACTAAAAAACTGAATAAATCAGGAATAAAATCTGATATGATCCACGGTAACAAGTCACAAAACTACCGAAGCAAAGCACTTGACAAGTTTAAGAAAGGCAATGTACAGGTACTTGTAGCTACCGATGTTGCGGCTAGAGGGATTGATATAAACAATATCACCCATGTGATAAACTATGAGTTGCCTTTAAGCTTTGATAGCTATGTGCACCGTATTGGTCGTACTGGTAGAGCAGGGCAGACAGGTAAGGCATTTACCTTCATAGATTAATTGACAAATAAGAATTTTTAATACACACAAATAATACAATAATGAAACAAGGAACAGTTAAGTTTTTTAACGACAGCAAAGGATTTGGTTTTATCGTAGATTCAGATTCAAAAGAAGATATTTTCGTTCATCAGAGTGGTTTAATCGATGAGATTCGTGAAAACGACAACGTGCAATACGAAACTGAAATGGGAAAAAAAGGAATGAATGCAGTTAATGTAGAGCTAGTTGACTAGTTGCTCATAACTCAATAAAACAAGAAGCCATGCCTGTACGGTATGGCTTTTTTTATGCCAGGGACTTTTCAATAATACCGGAGGCTTCCTGAGCCTGATTTTCAATAAATTGAAGTTCATCAGCTGTAAAAGGTTCTTTTTTTGGCGACCTGGAAGTATAGTTGAGTGTACCCCAAAATTTTTCATTTACATAAATGGGAGTGCCCACATAAGCCCTAAGCTGTGTAGCAAGATATACAGGATGTTGTAGCATTTCGGTGATCTCTGCTACATCTTTATAAGTCATCGTTTTTTTGTTTTTCGCTACGTCTTTACAGTATGTGTCGTATAGCTCAAACTCATCACCCAGTTTTATGCCTTCATAGCGGGAGTCAATAGCAAAAACAGTGTATTTCTCACCTGTAATGTTGCTAATAATGCCCAAATGTAATCCCAGCTTTTCGTTACCTTGGTTTAAAAGTTTATTTAGCTTTTCATTTCTTTT
>NZ_SMMD01000741.1:2141-6972 GCF_009711475.1 Fulvivirga aurantia | reverse complement strand
TTCCTCCCACTGGTAGGTCAATCCTGTTCCGGTAGCGGTTACACTGAAGGTCGCATTATCATCCTCGCAGGCTGTATTATCAGTAGGGTTAGCTGTGATAGTTGTTTCTTCTTCTACGGTTAATTGAGCAGGGCTACTGGTAGCGCTGGGAGCACAAGTCCCGGAGACCACTGCACGGTAATAATTTCCATCTACTAGTGTAGTGGCAGCAGTTAACATGAGGTTAGAGGTGCTTGAACCGCTATAAATACCTCCGTCAGCCAAATTAGCGTAGCTAATCCCATCACTACTTTCTTGCCACTGGTATGAAAGATTTGTGCCTGTTGCAGTAACGGTGAATGAAGCATTTCCAGGATTCTCGCAAATTGTACTGCTTGAGGGATCTCCAGTTATTGATGGAGCATCACCACTTACGAGGCTTCCATGATTTTGAGATTCCGCAGGTGCATTGCCGGTTTGTGTTGCTGTACCACCAGTCCTGAGTATGTTACCGGTACTAGCTGGAGAGATAGCTCTAATTTCAATTCCACTTATTGTAAATACATCAACTGGGACAACAGCCGTTGAAGCCATGTCATACTCAAATGTAATTGAAGTAGTTGTTATAACAGCAGGCTGAATATTTGTAACTGTTCCACCTCCAGAAGACTGACTTAATGTAACAGTTGCTCCGACATTAAACCTAAAATTGGCAGGCGCAGAGATCACATAAGTCTGGTTAGTACCGTTGGCAAAGTCAGTGCTTATACCTTCTGTAATTGTAATGTCTCCTAATGTTGTATACCCACCCCCAACGCAAAGATTGCTGCCACCATTTGCCGGAGACACAACAACTTGCGCATTAGTATTATTAAATGATATAAGCGTAACGAACAACCCAAATAATAAAGACTTAATTATATGAGATGTCATTCGTTGAAGTAATAACATAGTAGTTTTCAGGGGTTAAGGTTGTTTTATTCTATGTCTGCAACACTCAATTAATGTGTTATTATGTTAAAAAGTAACCTGAAATAAATCTGGTCTATAAGCACTATGGCTTAAGTTCTCCTCGAGAATTAGTTTTTATTAAACTCATTTTGGTCTGGCTTTCTAAATCAGCCGTACCAACTATGACTATAGAACCATCTTCAAGTTCAATCACTTTTCCAGGATAATCATTATCTACCCCACCAAATGACCGCTCCCATAAGACAGACCCACTAATTGAAGTTTTTGCTAGATAAATATCACCAGTGTTGTTTGTGATTTCTCTTCCAACTACGTAAAATCCACCCGTATTAGATTCTGTTACTGATATACCATTTATGCTTTTGCCTGTATTTAGCGAACCGGAGCTTAAAAACTCATTACTACTTCTTACTCTAGCCAGAAATATATCGCTACTTTCTGAATCACCTGTGGTACCAATCATTATAAACCCTCCATCTGAAGTTTGTGTCATCTGAGCTGCCATCTCATTAGATAATGTGCCAAACAATTGTAGTTGAGTTACAGAAATGGCTTCTCCATCGTTACCAGCAGGATATAAAAACATATTAAAGCCATCTTTTTGGGATGATGATGGAGGCCTGTCCGTAGTACCAAAAAATAAAAACGTATCGTCTGACTTTTGAGCAATATCTACACCTCGTTCAACTCCAGGAAAGCCAGATACTCTTCGCCAATCAGCTTCCGTAAGAGGGGTGAAATCTGTGCCTATTCTTACTGAATAAATATCTTCTAAATCAGTGGCAGCGACATATCCTGGTTTATTCTCATCCACACCCGTGGTACTGCCAATCACTATCACATCTCCATTATTTGCAATAGTAAGTCCCTCAGCTTTCTCAATTTCATTGGTAATCCCAACACTGATACTATCTGTTAACTCACCACCTGAGTTAATTTTAAGAATGACTATGTCATCATCAATTGTAGAAACATTGTGGGTACCAGCTATTATAAAATTCCCCGCGTTATCAACTTGTAATGCATTTGCTGTTGCAGAATTCCCTCCTGCCTCTAATTGCCATAATTGATTTCCTAGTTCATCGGTTCTTACCACAAATATTGATGTATTGGCATTTGAAGTTTTTGTTCCTAATAGTATAAAACCATCTTCTAAGTGAGCAACATCCACGCCCACATGACTTCCGTCTTGCCCATAATATTTGAGAAAGTAATCCTCAAAATTGGGATTGACATTACTCTCATTATCACAGCCACATATGACGACTATTAATCCAATTACATATATCAGATAGCTTTTCAATTCTTTTTTAAAATTTTTCTAAAAAAACCTTTTATGTCTGTTTTCTTTCTTGGCTTATAAAGCGGTTTAACAAACCCCACCGATATCGCTAAATTGCTTAATCGCTTATAATCATCTACATAGCCATATTTAAAAAGTAGTTCAGAGTTAGCATACTGGTTGTTTTCATCTACTATGTTAGAAAGACCAACATTGTAGCGCACATCGAGAAAAATATAATTGTAACCAATTCTATAGTTTGCCCCTAACCCTAAGAATAGTGAAGTATTATAAAAATTACGCTGATCCGTTACAGTGATATCTGGGCCCGTTACGGGAAACTCAGCTACATCACCCTCATTTGAAGCATTTGACTTGTCTATCAAACTTACATTAACATTAGACTGCAAATAGAAATCATTAGAAACCCCTAAATAAACAAAGGGCCGTACTTTGTCATATTTAAATCGATATTTAAGATATAATGGAACACTAAATGCTGCTAAGCGCTCTTCAAAAGACTGCACATCGTTACCAAATAAAGTATTTTTATAGGCATAGTTCATTCTCATGAACATGAGTTCTGCCCCTAAGCTTAAATTATCACCCAGATTAAGTTCTGAGCCTAAAGAAGCTTGAAATCCAGTCTTACTTTTATACTTCTCACTACTTTGGGCTGTATTATCTGTACCAAAATTGTGGATCACATTAGCATTTGAAAAATTTGTTCCGGCTTTAGCGAATAGAACAAATATTGGAGTAGTGGTAAATTTTTCACTTAGGTAGACTACATCCACGGGATCCCTTTCCTTATCTATTTTATATTCAGGATCTAAGCGAAGAAGTTTAATATAACTGTCTTCAGCACTAATTGGGTCATCAATTAAAAGGTATGTGCGTGTGAGTAACCAATAAGCTTGTATCTTTTGACTCTTGCTAAAGCCTCCATCTAAACAGGGCTTTAATATTGAAGGAATACCATAAAGATGTCCTCTGTCGAAGCTTTCAGTAGCGTTTGTAAGAATAGCGGAACATGACTCTTGAGCATGTACTTCGTTATAAGATAAACAACTGATACAGAGCAGACAGAATATTAAATGAACCCTTTTCATTAATAAGTATCAAGTAAAAGGTTCAGACATGTATTTTCGTAATCAAGGTCGTTACCAACATAAGTTTTCCACTCTTCTTCTGTCATATTTCTTTCCAAGAGCTTACAAACTTCGTCAGCCATAAGTTTTGGGTTGGTTGGCCACTTTCTTATTTGACCATCCTCTGTAGCCGCGACTAAATAATTAGAATCGTTGCTAAACGCAATATTCCATATATAAGAATCATTATCTGATATATTGATAGGTAACTCATCAAGTTTATCAACCACCCACATTTGAATGGAGCGATCAAAACTTGATGAAGCCATTAGGGTACCATCCTTATTAAATTCGATATCACTCACTCTACCTTTATGCGCAGCAAACTCATTCACAAAGCGGTTTTGTGCTATGTTATAGACTTTCACAAAGCCTTTTTCATCACCAATCACCAGTAGTTTACTATCGGGACTGAATTTTACAGCATGGACCGGATTACCAGCGATGCTTACAATAGTCTTAACTTCCTTAGTATTAATATCTATTATTACTGCCTTTCCGTCAATAGTACCACCTGCTAACCTATTGCCTTGTGTGTCTACATCAATAGCCTTAAGCTCATAAGGTAATTGTTGAAATAACTTGCTTTTCCCCTCTCTTATATCATTAATTCTCAATTGACGATCACCTCCTGATGATATAAACTCATTGCTATTATTTAAAAAGGCAATATCATTAATATATCTCGTGTGCCCTTCAATGTTCTTTATTTCACTTGTTTCAAGATTATAAATTTGTAATGATGAGCTATCGCTTCCGTTGATTAACCATTTATCATCTTTACTGATGGCCAGTGTTCTGTTCGGGTGACTGTTATTAATCAACCTACTTGATGAGCCTGGATTATCTAACGAAGCCTTAATGACGTTTCCTGCTGTTCCTGTTGTATAAAAGTCATCTCCGTTATGAGCAAAGACGATTGTTCTCACCCCATTTCTATGTGTAATTGGTAATGTGCTATATCCTTCTCCCTTTAGGTCGCTTGTAGCATAATATAATCCATTATAAATGTAAGGATCGTAAACGCGTCCATCATAATTTTTATTAAAGAGATAGGCTTGTTGAGCCAAAAGACCTTTAAGGTTTTCGTCCTCAATATTTAGTGATTTCACTGCCATTGACTGTGCTACAGATTGGTAGAGCAGTTTATTTGCAAGATTATAATTAGTTTCAGCTCTTTGGTACTGTTGCTCTGCTTCTGATTTTGCCTCTTGCGCAGCATTTTTCTGCTCTTCTGCTATACCTCGTTGCTCGTTGGCTATTTCAAATTGCTCCTGAGCTATCTCTCGTTGGCGCTGAGCATCTAAAAGTGCTTCTCGCATCAACTCCCTGGCTTCTTCAGCCTCTTTTTGCTTTTGTTCTGCGATTTGCCTTTGATTATCAGCTATAATTCGTTGATTATCTGCCTCTATAGCAGCTTGCTCAGCAATTTGTTTTTGCTCTTCGG
>NZ_SMMD01000741.1:0-1927 GCF_009711475.1 Fulvivirga aurantia | reverse complement strand
GATAATAGATATAACGGTAGAAATACCTAGTACCACCGCGACTATTTTCGTTCTCTTAAGGAGTCTTCGTTGAAGCATCTCCTGGTTTTTCTGCTCTGCTTCGTAGGTTATTCTACTTGTATCGAGAAATACAATTGCCCTTTCGAAAGCCTCGTCATATCTCTGAGCCCAGGTACGAGTTGGTTTTTGTTTTTTCTGCCAGTTAAGTGCCAGCTGCAAATCCGGGGGTCTCCATAAACCGGTACGCCCTATCTGATACATTGCAGCAGCTTCTGAAAGTCTTCGGTACATTTGAGCAGATTCATACTCTTCATCAACCCAAACCTTAAGCCTTGTCCAAATACGCATCAAACTTTCATGAGAAATCTCAATGATCGAGTCTGACTGCAAGGGTACGTTAGATGGAGGCATAAGAAATGACCTTCCCGGTTGCCTAAACTTTTCTACTACTTTGGCTACCTCTTCTTCGGTAGCTCCGGCTAGTTCTGCCACATAAGATAATCTAGCTGGTCTTCTGAGCCCTTGATTTTCGTTGGTCTTCTCAGTAAGGGCTTTAAATAGAATTTCTGCTATCTCTCTCTCAGAAGAAGAAAGTTCGTCATAAGCTTCATTTGCGTGTAGAGATAAAGCTTCGGTGATTTTACCAACCGCATTATAGTGGCGTATGTCCAGAGGTTCGTTTTCATCTCTGTTTCTTACCCAATAATCCCACGTACGCATAAGCGCGTGTTGAAGGATTGGCAGTTGATCCTGATTATCACCTATTTCATTTAATAATCTTTTTACCAACCTTTTGGTGATAGCACCACCTCCAACAGCTACTGGTCCTTCTATGGCTACTCGCTTTTGATCGCGTGTCATTTGAGGAACCAAATAATTGCTCTGATTAATCAGCTGAGTTAGACCAGGAAATTTAGCACACTCTCCGATATAATCAGATCGCATGGTGATGGCCACGTATATCGGAACTGATGAATTGCGACATGCATCAAGCAGTAGGCTTACATAGGCCCTTGATTCTTCAAAAAGACTGTAGTCATCTCTATATCTAAATAGCTCCTCGAACTGATCGATGAGTATAAAGGTATTCTCGCCATGTTTTTTAAATCGCTTTTCTATGGCCTCTACCAAGCCATGAGAATTACTTCTTAATAAAGAGGCAATTACTGTCTTATTTACCAGCAATTCTTCTTCGCTTACCGAAGAGTCAATTTCAGGATCTGAATTAAGTAATGAGGCTGCCAGATTATCAATTGGAGCTACTCCGGGCCGGCTTGTAATTACATTCCAATTAGCTCCGACATCTGTCATGAACCCACCATATAATATCGGCACCAGTCCACAATACATCAATGAAGACTTACCACTACCAGAATAACCCATGACAGTGACAAATCTATTTTCAGCCAATTTTACAAGTACTTCATCTACTTGCCCTTCACGGCCGAAAAAGAGGTGACACTCGTCAATACTAAATGGACGCAGACCAGGAAAGGGATTAGGGGCTACACCATTACCATGAATGTCGTATTCCTCTAAATCACTCTCACCACTAGGGGTACGTATGTCGTAATTTAGCATTGAGGTTTAATCGGGTAAAAAAAATATGGTCTATTAGAGACTAAAATCTTTAAAATAACTTCATTATCATGAAAAATACAAAAAAAAGTTATGCAAGCTTATATGAATATTACATAAAACTTACACGTATTCTACAATTTTCTTTGCCAACTTCATATTGTCTGATAATAACTCGTAAAAATTGTCTTTATTTATTTTAAACAACACTGTTGATTCTACTGCTATAATAAGGTTCGACTTAGTGAAATTGGCAGATTGCATCAATTCACCAATAAACTCTCCTTTTTTAGTACCACCAGTGACTTTTCCGTTTTCATAAATATTGATCAGGCCCTCATATACAATA
>NZ_SMMD01000559.1 GCF_009711475.1 Fulvivirga aurantia | reverse complement strand
GGGTAGTACTCGTGAGATTTTCCATAAGCGTTGTGGTCTACAAATCCCTTCTGCTCCAATATCCTAATGATTGTAGATACCGTATTGTAGGCAGGTTTGGGTTCCGGCATTTTGTCGATCACATCTCTGACAAATCCTTTTTTAATTTGCCACAAGATCTGCATGACTTGTTCTTCTGCTTTCGTTAGTTCTTTCATTAGCGGTTTGTTTAAATACTCTTAACAATAATAACACTAAAGTTTTAGTTATACAACTAATTATTTAGTTATATGACTACAAAAGAAAGCCTCAACATGAAGTTGAGGCTCAATAATTATATCAGTGTAAGCTATAAAGTACTCTTCTAAACCCGTCTGCCGCCAATTAATCTAAATAATATAGCGATCACGGCAAATACTAATAAAACGTGAATTAGTGAACCGAGACTAAATACAAAGAAGCCTAATAACCATCCGATGATTAATAGTATTGCTATAAAATATAATAAACTACTCATGTCAATTTTTTAGTTTGGTTTCCTAATGTAGTGTAAATAGTGTGCCATCACTTTAAATTTGCCATAACGGGCAAAATACACTAGCAAACTCAATAAAATTGACAACAGATTGTGTAATTATTTACACACCTTTTAGTATTGGGTGAAACAAAAGGTTAAAATGTTTGTGCCCATTTTCAGGGCTTCTATTCGTTTTGACTGTGGATCATTGTGAATACTTTGGTCTTCCCAGCCATTTCCTAAATCACTTTCGTATGAATAAAAGCATACTAATCGCCCTTCATAAACTAAGCCCAAGCCTTGAGCTGGCTGACCATCATGTTCGTGTATTTTAGGTAGGCCATTGCTAAACTTAAACTTTTGATTATAAATTGGGTGATCAAAGGGTAGTTCTACAAATTCTAACTCAGGAAATACCTTTTTCATTTCTAGTCTTATAAACTGATCTAACCCATAATTATCGTCAATATGTAAAAAACCACCCGCTTCAAGATATTTTCTAAGATTGGCGGCTTCTGCCTCCGAAAATACCACATTACCATGACCCGTCATGTAGACGTAGGGGTACAAAAATAAATCAGGGCTTCCAATCTCAACTACTTCGTCATCTTCTGATAGATTGATTGCGGTTTCTCTTTTTGCGAATTCAATGAGGTTAGGTAGTGCCGTTTTATTAGCATACCAATCACCACCTCCATCGTACTTAAGTTTGGCAATACTGAGGTTGCTCTGAGCAAATGTTAAACTTGTTGCAAATAGGATGAATAGGAGGGATAAATATTTTGTCATAGATATACACTTATCTCGATGAGAAACATAAAATTAATTCTTTTTCTAACTTTGATAGACTAAAACACAGAGAATTGGACTCAACTAGTATATTAATCAACATCAGAAAAATTATCAGGTCAGTAAACCTGGAGTCAAAACGGATTCAAAAAGAGTTTGGTTTATCAATACCACAACTTCTGGCTCTCAATTATCTCAACCAATGCGATGATTACAAATGTACACATAGCGAATTAGCAAAATATCTTAATTTAAACTCAAGTACTCTTACCGGAATCATCACAAGACTGGTAAAAAAAGGTTGGGTGGCCAAAATCCCAAATCAAAAAGATAGAAGGGTTACATACATTACGCTCACTGCTGAGGGTATGAAGTTACTTAAAAATGCTCCTCAGCTCATGCATCAGCGGTTAAGTCAAAAATTAGAAAAGCTATCTCAGGAAAAATTAGAAGAACTTGAAAGAGCATTTGATCTTTTGGTTGAATTTATGGAGATAGAAGGTGTAGAAGCTTCGGCACTCTTAACAATTGATGAGTTAAACCCACCGAGTGATCTTAGTTCTTAATAATTAGTTTGTAGTCAAACTATTATCCTTTCATTATTTATTAAAAAGGCTTAAAAATGGATTTTATGCCATATATTGCTATTTTTGCGCCTTAATTAGTTTGAGTAGAAATAAAATAATATATGCATATAATCGATCTGGCCATTTTTATTGTTTACATGTTAGCAATGCTGGGGGTAGGATTTTTCTTCCTTCGTAAAAATAAAGGCTTAGATGATTACTACGTAGGCGGTAGGGGTATGACCAGCTGGCATATTGGTTTAAGCGTAGTGGCTACAGATGTCGGTGGGGGTTTTTCCATCGGTTTAGGTGGGCTTGGTTTCACAATGGGCCTTTCCGGTAGTTGGATGTTATTTACAGGTCTTATAGGCGCCTGGCTGGCTGCAGTATTTCTTATACCGGTCGTAAGAGGTAATCCCGCATTTAGTAAATTTCATACCATGCCTCAGGTTTATAATTTTTTCTTTGATAAACGTGTGGCACTCACTGCAGCAATTATTTCAGCAATTGGTTATGCAGGTTTTACAAGCTCTCAAATTTTAGCAGGAGCCAAATTGGCTTCAGGCACATTCCAAGGTTTAGACTTATCTACAGCGCTCATTATCATGGGTACCATTGCAGTTGTTTATACTGTTATGGGCGGCATAAAAGCAGTAATCTATACGGATACCATTCAATGGATCATCTTACTTGCCGGATTGATATTTATCGGAATACCGCTTTCTTACTCAGCCATTGGTGGTTGGGAAGGTGTAAAAGATACTGTGAAACCAGAGATGATCACACTCACCAATATAAGTTGGCAAGACATTGTGTATTGGGTAGTCACAATTATTCCTATCTGGTTTGTGGGCATGACACTTTATCAAAGAATTTACGCTAGTAAAGATGTTAAAACCGCTAAAAAGGCCTGGTATCTGGCTGGTTTGTTTGAGTGGCCCATCATGGCTTTTATGGGTGTTGCTTTAGGCTTGTTTGCCAGAGTGGCTGCCGATCAGGGAATGTTTGATTATTTGGGAGCGGCAAACATCGCAGAAACTGACCCCGAGCAAGGTTTACCTATGCTATTACGTACTATACTACCGGTAGGACTATTAGGCCTTATGATGTCGGCCTACTTTTCAGCAATACTTTCAACAGCTGACAGCTGTTTAATGGCTTCTTCTGGTAATATCGTCTCAGATTTTATTCAAAAGTTTACCAGTAAATTCAACTCAGAAAAGTCAGTATTGAGACTCTCGCAGGTTGTGACGCTGATAGTAGGAATATTGGCCTTACTAATCGCCAGCGTCATGGAAAATGTGCTTAGCCTTATGCTTTATAGCTATGCATTTATGGTCTCGGGTCTTTTTGTTCCGATTTTGGGAGCCCTTTTCTGGAGTAAAAGTAGCTCTACTGGAGCATTTTGGGGTATGATAACAGGAGGTCTGGTTACTGCCACATTGCAAGCCCATAAATTGGCACTCTCAACTACGTTAAACAAAACTGAAGTGATGAACGTTTTTAATAAGGTAAGTGAGCAAGTTGACTTATCTTATATTGCCGTTAATGAGCTCACACCTGGTAAGATAATTAGCGCAATCAATTCATCGCAAATTATAGCTTTAGAATCAATTGAACTTTACTTTACACTTCCTTACAAGCTGGATCCCAACGTATTTGGAATAACCGCTTCTGCGATAGTGTTTGTAATATTATCACTAATGTATCCTAACAATAAAAAAGAGAAATAATGATTAAATACGAAATACTCACACCGGCAGAAACGATCGGATTAGTTCAGAGAGATGAGGTAGCTGAATTTTTATATGTACACCTGGATGAGTTTGGTGATAAAAAGGCAGATATTAAAAAAGCAATAGATTATGCTCTCGACAGTGGTGTAACGCCCGGAGGTTTCGTAGTTACTGCCAGAGATAATGATAAGATTATCGGAGCAGTGGTCATGAACAGAACAGGTATGGCAGGTTATATTCCTGAAAATATTCTTGTTTATATTGCCATGCATGGCGATTATAGAGGTAAAGGAATAGGCAAAGAATTGATGAAACACGCCATTGAAAAAGCAGATGGAAACATCGCACTTCACGTTGAACCAAACAATCCAGCTAAATTTTTATACGAAAAACTAGGGTTTACCAATAA
>NZ_SMMD01000176.1 GCF_009711475.1 Fulvivirga aurantia | reverse complement strand
ACAGTCTTCAGGATTTTGCAATTCCTTAAAAAATTTGAAAATGGTACGTATATCGAGATTGAGAGGATCAGGATTTGGGATTTTTATTTACTGTTTCCCAGCAAAATACATGAAATCCGTTTAAAGCAGGGTGAATCCGATATACGTAAGCTTAGGAAGGAATTTATCAAGGATTCCAATAATCCATATGAACAGGTAACAGATAACCGGAAAGTTTTTGAGAAAATAAAACCCTATCAATTGGCCGCAATGAATTGTCTTGCTTCCTACGGTGTAATTGAGAAGACTTCTTTAACTCAACAAAGAGTTAAAATAATTGATAAGTCCATTCTTAATCGATTCGTTGAAAATTTTGAGGAATTATCGCCTAAGGAAAAAAATATTATAGCTTTAATGACATCCCATTTCAAACAAATGTCACTGTTCGGAACTGATGGCTTGAAAAGTAGAACTAATTTATCTGAAAGTAAATACGATGCGTAATCAATTATTTCTTCATCGACTTTATATTCTCACAGAGAATGGTGAAAAAGCCTATGATGAGGAGTTTCATAATGGAGTAAACATTATTCGTGGGGATAACAGCAGTGGAAAATCCACTATAACTCACTTCATTTTTTATGTGCTTGGTGGGGCGTTTAATGATTTTGTTCCAGAAGCGAGAAAATGCTCCCAAGTTTTAGCTCAATTTAAAATGAGTGGCACTATTTTGACGATAAAACGAGAGTTAGTTAAAGATGAAGAAGGTAATATCAGTACCCAGGTGCCACTTTATATTTTTTGGGGAACTATGGATGAAAGTTTTGATCCTCCTGAAGGAAAATCTTGGCAAAAATTTGGT
>NZ_SMMD01000113.1 GCF_009711475.1 Fulvivirga aurantia | reverse complement strand
TAAATACGCGTTTAAAGACGGGCCCCATTCTCCTGAATCCACAGGTAAATATCATTAACTACCCATTTGATATTTTTCCTTACATCAGCATCATCATACCTTAGAAAGCTCACCCCTAAAGACTCCAACCGCTTTTGTCTGATTTCATCTTTTATGGGTTGATCACCATGATAGTGGCTGGACCCGTCAACTTCGATAGCCAGACGAAGGTCTTTACTGTAAAAATCAACAATAAACTTATCAATAGGAATTTGTCTACTAAAGCGGTAGCCCAGTTGCTTATTCTTAAGCTCATTCCATAGCAAAACCTCACCCAGGGTCATATTTTTCCTCAGCTTTTTAGCCAAAGGCAACAGATAAGGTTTATATGGGATGATCTTTCTCAGGTCTGTAGTTTTACCCACCCCAACCCCTCCTTGGAGGGCATGATCTGTGGTATGTAAGCTTTTAAGATAGTCTTATTAACTGTCACACCCAAACTCCATCCCCTCCACCCCTCCTGTTTGGATGCGTGTATGATAAATTTTAAGACAGTCCTTTTTACT
>NZ_SMMD01000739.1 GCF_009711475.1 Fulvivirga aurantia | reverse complement strand
AAAAATTATACTTTTTAACTTCAGTTACCTCGATTCGATCAATGTAAAGCTTAAAAAATGAGTTCGTTAGCGTTTGAACATTAGGAGTGTTTGTTTCAAGTTGGCCTTTGTACTTCCAATAAGTGGAGCATTTCATTAACCAGGCTAAACCGTCCCATTGAAGCATCGGGAACTGAATAGTGCCGATACTGTATAATGATCTTGTTTCGAAGTTGACGAATAGGTCAACCAATTTGTTGAAAACATTTGGAATCAAATATTGCTGGCTTGCTCCATGGATAGTATGATTAAACAAAGGACTGTTTTCAATCAAGGAAAGAACAGCTTTCTCTTTTTCTTCTTTTTGTTCCCTACTTGATTGTGTTGCTTTTCTTGATTGTCTACTATATGGAATGTCGTATTTACTGTGATTAAGCTGACGATAGACTTGGAAGATTATTTTTGCAGCCTCTCCGTTTTTGACATGTTCTCGAGCTACATGCAAGGCTAATTCTGTGCAATTGCTCCATAATTTTTTTGCTAATAATGGCCTTTCTTCAATTGGAAGATGATCATTACTAATTATCTGATCAACAATCCAAAAGCTCAATGAAGTGAATGTCTTTTCTACAATTAAATACGGTAAAATCTCCCTGCGACATGAGATAATACCTTGTACTATCTTCCACAGAAGAGTGGGTTTATTTACAGAATCGTGGAGAAGTTCAAAAACTCTTTTAAAGTGATAGTAGTTGGGATGGTCTTCATCTTCGGTTTCTTCTTTCTCGGTTTCAAGGTCATTTTTTACAATGACTCTAATCAAGTAAGAAAGTTCTTTACGGCAACTTTGATCGTACAAATAGGTAGTATGCGCTTTTTCTTCCCATCTATCCAGGCCTTTTAGCAGTTCAAAATGATCCGAACCATCAAGTGAGAAATCATCACGTTCTTCACGGCTGTGGAATAATAGTTGAATATCACTGGAAGAAAGGCGCTGATCAATACTTACTTTTTTAAACTCAGTATCAATTCCACTTAAATCAGTTTCATTTTTTACAAGTTCAAAAGCGGCCTGCAAGAACCTTTTCTTGGATTCTTCAATACTGCAGTAGAGTGAGCTAGAAGCCCAACCGTAATAATGCGTTTGATTGATAAATCTTCTCAACCTCTCCCGGTCAGAAACAAAATCGCTATCCTCAATTAGTAACTGCCAATAGTAAGCTGTGATTTGATCCGATAATCCCGACCAGTATCGAATCTTAGTATGGTAGAAATTGAGATAATAAAAACGGCCATCTGGTGTTAAAACTTTCTCATCAATCAATTTTTGAATGGGCGGAGTTTGTTGATAAAATGAGCTAAATGATTGGTGGAGCTGATCAAGGACTTTTTTTTCAATTTGTAGTCCCTTGTCGTCCTTATGAGCTATTTGATTTTGGTAAGCACAGAGAAACTCAAATTCTTTCCAGTAATCCAGATATGGCTTAAAATAAAAGTTAATGTTGGATATTTCCACCGTGTCTTCTGATGCTGAAAGCCAATTCGACTCAAATAATCCTACATCACTTAAGGTTAAATTGTTCTTTTTCTCATACTCTTTTCGGATTAACTCAAAATCATGTTTTGTAAGCTTAGAATTTTTCTTAGCCCCATCTGGAATGGAACTATACAAAAAGGTAAGCTCATTTTGATATTTATGTATTTTCTGAAATGTATTACAGGCGGATGATACGGTCCCCGCTACTTTAATAGTACTTAAAACATTTCTTAGCCAGAATTTTTGAAAGAGGCTTTCAGTATTTATTTGCTTGCCATTATCCTGCTCATATTGGCTTTTAAACTGGTTGAACTGATCTAGCGAGTAAGTTTGATCTCTTGGTTTGGCCAAATGGATAGCTTTAGCCAGAAATAAAGACACACCCCACTTGAGATCCTCCTCTAAAGCCTCTTTTTCTTCCAGGCGATTGCCTCTATCAATGGTATACGTTTTTATAAACTTATCTAATTCCTTTCTCTTTTTGCTCATAATTCATAATCTGAAATAATTTTGATCTGGTCATCATCGTACACGCACAACCCCACCTGCTCCACACACTCCAAAAACAACCTCACCCGTTTCTCTTCTTTTGCGTCAAAAAGGAAAGAGTGATACATCAATCTTGCTAAATAAGCCCAGCAAAGCAGCTTCTAATGCCTGATACTCTGATACCCATTAAAGAAATGAAATTAATGATTACTAACCAATACCTATCCCGAACCAACCCGAAAGCAATTTTCTCTTCTGTGCTATTATTGATGAAAAAACATCATGGCACAGAAGAAAATACGAAAAAGACGATCATCATTTGGAAAAGCAGCCAATACCCAAAGGGTATCGATGATCAGCCGTCATGCCAAGCGCACGCGAAAAAGAGGGGAAGCCTGGACAGCAGCTATCCGCAGGGCAACTCGCGAGTTGAAAAAATCCGGTAAGCACTAATCTAGTTCTATGAACGAGGTGAAACATTTGCACCCGCTGTTTGGTACACAGGAATTGGAAGATTTGGTTTGGAGACTGGCGAGGCATCATGGTTATAGTCCAGGTCAGAATGCTATCGTATTCCAAGCTAATAATGATCTTCCAATAATTGGTTCCCAGGTTAGTTACCACAACCTTCATTTGGAAATGCTTTTTGATTGGCAATCTGTTGATTCCTATCGTGAGGTAAGCCAACTTCCTGGCTACCCATTCGCGTTGGCCATTGGCTGGCCGCCTTATCAGTTTTATTTTCACCCGAACTATCCATATTCAGATCATCTACCAGTGGTTGTGACCTTCATCTATCACACGCTCCAGCTATTAAGCGTTGGTGGGTTACTTGTCATTCTGACCACAAATACTCAAAAGGACTGGCCAACTGGAGAACTTAACAAAATTGCCGAAAAGATTGATGAATTTATCCTTCCACCAGTTTTCGGTAGATCAGCGGAACACGCTTTGATAGTCTTCAGGCGTAAAGCCACCGATTCGGTGCGCTACGAACCAGGTTTAACAAAAACTAAGAAATCATGACCAAAGCCCAACAAGAAGCCATTATCATCAAAGCCCTGAAATGCTACCAGAGACATCTGACTGAAGAAATCAGCTTTCACAATGCCATTGGCCAGACCAATAGCATTCGGAAAGCCTTGATTGATGAACTCCATAAGGCCGAGGATGTGCTAGACCCTTTGGTAGCTGCTAGTAAGAAATCGTTCAGCAAAAAGCGCAAAAAATGAGAGAGTACCACCATGAAAGCGCTGAATTTTAAGGAGAATCCTTATCAAATCTCAGTCGGATTAGAATCTCCTTTAGGAACTCTAGATTTTGTCAAAAAGACTCCAATTACCTATTACGGAGGCAAACAACGGCTGGTGACCTTGATCCTATCTCTCATACCTAAACATAAACTCTATTGCGAACCCTTTGTGGGAGGCGCAGCCGTTTTTTTTGCCAAAGAGCCATCCGAAATGGAAGTGATCAATGATCTGAATGGTGAAGTAGTGAATTTCTACCGGGTCTGCAAAACAGAATTTGCCAAACTGGAAAAACTTATCCAGGCTACTCCGCACAGCCGACAGATCCACCGGGAAACCCAGGATATTCTAAAGAATACCGAAAAGCTCAATCCGGTACAACGCGCCTGGGCCTTCTGGGTACAGACCAATATGAGTTTTTCTTCCCGAATCTTTGGCGGTTATGCCTACGAACGGAACAGCAATGGAACGCTTAAGCGATTTGTCAATAAGAAGCTGACATTCACCAAAGACTTACAGCATAGGCTGGATATGGTGGATATCGAGAACAATGATGCCTTAAAGGTGATCAAGAGCAGAGATGGTGCCGACAGTTTCTTCTATTGCGACCCACCTTACTTCAACTCTGATATGGGCCACTACAAAGGCTACACGGAAAAGGATTTTACCCAGCTTCTGGAAACCTTGAGTGAGATCAAGGGCCAATTTTTGCTGAGTAGTTATCCTTCGGATGTGTTAGATGGATTCACCAAAAAGCACAAATGGCATACTATTACTAAACAGGTAGGAGTGGCAGTTACCAAGCACACCAATAAAGTAAAAACAGAAGTGTTGACCGCTAATTATCCGCTGAAATATGAGTTGAATGGAGCAAACGATCAGCTACAGATGAAGGCCAAATGCTTGAAACTCAACTTGAATTTAGTGGATGTTTAAATAACCCGAACTCAAAACGAATCAAGCCGAAAGCTAAATCTCAAATAGGTCTATCCTTGACCTATGATTTCGGTCAACAACTATTCAGAGAAAATCCAGGGGGTCAATCTGCAAGCCCTTCCCAAAGTGCTTCTTGAGGGACACGAGTTCTTTTTAGAAGCAAATGCCTGGTACAAAAAAGACCAAACTGTAACCGAATCAATAGACCTGTACATTCAGAAATTAAACGATCACCTCAAACAGAGAAATGATGCTGCCAGAAAATTTATAACCAAGTTTCTCAGGATGCATAATCAGGTGAAAACCAAGCATCAATTAGGGCTTTACATCAAGTCGCTGCAAAAGGCCATTCTAGAGAAAAGCATCAGAAAATCATCTCTATTGGCCAGACATATCGCTAAAATTCAGGAGGTATTGATCAATCAATACAACACGCTTCCTGATAATGGCCAAGTCAAAATTAACATCAATGACTCATGGAAAAAAGAACTGGAGTTAGCCTCAGAAATCAAAGTTTTAAATGGTATTGATACTGCGGTTTCGGAAGTGCCATCCAAACCCAAGCGAAAGAAGAGCCTTTTTGACTCTATGAATGAAATAGATGAGAGACCTTCAGAAAATTCATTCAGGTTAGCTGGTGATTTAGGGATGCTGTTGGGAGATCTGGAGCGATTTGAACTGGCCATTACGCTGGAAGGAGACCAGGGTGGTGGTAAGACCCGCTTCAGCTATCAGCTGGCCAATGCCTTTGCTGTCCTGGATATGAAGGTGGCCATTTTTTCGCTGGAGATTGGCCGCAAGTCCGACCTGGTCAGAAGGATGCGGGAAGAGTACCTTGAAGCTGAAAACAGGAACAATATTTTTATTACTGATCAGTTGCCCGATGGTTTTGATACTATTCGTAAAGCAGCCAATGATTTTGATATAATTGTCATTGATAGTTGGAACAAGCTACATGTCAAATCCTCAGAATTTGACCGGCTAAGAAAAGAATTCCCCAACACAATTTTCATAATCATTTTTCAACGCACCACCCAGGGTACCATCCGGGGAGGTACCGCACCACTGTTTGATGCCGGTATCAACCTGGAAGTGGTTAAAGTAGACGATACATTCATCAACAACTATGCTGTGGCTACTAAAAACCGCTATGGAGCGACTGGTATTCAATACAATGTCACCCAGCAAAAAATTATTGATCAATTTGAACCCGAAGTAAATGGAGAAGGAATATAATTCAATCATCCGACTAAATACCACGCTAAACATTGGTCACTTATTGTTCAGCTCAATTAGCTTGTTGATTGTGATCATTACAATGTGGGTGAATGTTAATGTGCGTTTAGCCCGGTTGGAGTATGAAGTGAATACCCAAAAGCAAACTAACTCGGATCTCAAGATTACTCAGGATAAGCTCTTTCAGCAGCTTACTAAGACCAATTCGGAAATGACTAGGCTACTTTATGAGATCAAACTGGAGCTAAAGGACAAGGAGGATAGGGTGGCATCCGATAAAGGAAATTAACTATGACAATTCTCACTATTTTCAACTTCATCAGAAAATATTACTGGATAGTCCAGGCAGTTGTGATTGTGGTACTTTTTCTACTACTCAAAAAGGAAAAACAGAAAACTGATGATTACCAGGAGATATATCAGCTCAAACAGCGTGAGGTGGAGATATGGCGGGATGATGCCGGCAAGAACCGGATCCGTGCTGAAATTGCTGAGATCGATGCAGCCAATGCTAAGCTTGTCCTGGAATCTAATCTAAAAGAAACGATAAGAAGAGAGGTCGGCAATCTAAGACGTAATCTGATCAGCTATTCATTGGTTCACTCATCTACCAGTGGATCTTTTCAAACCGGTTCAGTAGATACCATCTATCTGGTAGAACCAACCAAAGCTTTACAGCCCATTCCGGCAAAAAAGTTTACCCTTAATTATCCCGACCTCAAATTCAAAGGACTGTACGTGCCTTCCTTGGATACCCTGTTTGCTGAGTACAAGGTCATCCACAATTTTGAAGTTTTTCATTATTACAAGCGACCAGGAAAGAAACCATTCAATTTCCTAAGAAGAAAACAAGCTGTGGCAGAGATAAAGTTTGACAACCCCAATACTCAGGGAGATAGTTTATATTCGGTTGTTCTTGAGAGGAAAAAAGGATTGCTGAAAAGGCTATTTGATTAACAAATAGACCTGTATAAAAAAAATCCCGGTTTTGGCCGGGATTTTTTTGTAGCGGGGAGCAGAATCGAACTGCCGACCTCAGGGTTCACTTATCACTAGCTTTCACTAATGCGTGGACTATATCACCACCTTTCCTTATAAATAAGGAGTCAGGTGTAGGGCGTTGCTGTTGTATTACGTGGTAAGATCGTACCACACCAACTAGTCTCTGCACCTTTCCCGGACGCTTCCGGGACTTGGCTCATGATTGCCATATCCTGATTTTCTTTTCAGAACTTAGGTTTCCATGAATTAACCCTATTCCATCCAGACATTTCTGCCTGGGGGCACAACCGGCTTTTTTAGCCAATTATGAATCCTGCGCTCTAACCATCTGAGCTACCCCGCCATTTTTTCAAAATATTGACATTCAACCGTTTATTGAATGCATTTGTTGTACTTATGTTGTACCAAAATTCTTTACCTTTACCTAACCCTTTGAATTTCAAAAGGTTGTGGCTCAATCGCTTAGGGTTATGAATCCTGCGCTCTAACCATCTGAGC
>NZ_SMMD01000069.1 GCF_009711475.1 Fulvivirga aurantia | reverse complement strand
GGTCGTTTTGGCTCCTATATTTTTTCTGATTGACACTTCTACATCATTGGAAACTGCGACAGCCATGTTTTGCCACCCAAAAGTCAGCTTATTGAGCCAGAAGGTTATCCTGTGATAGCGCTCCTGCTTGTTGTGTTCTGTGTAAATAACCGGTATTCGTATGTGTCGATGGATAACTCGGGCTAAAAAACCAGCCCAGGGCAAATGAGCATGGATAAGTTGGATATTATGTTTCTTAATATACTTTTTTACAGCTCCCAGTTGACACATTAGTTGAATATTGTTGTGGGCTGAAAGGCACATGACTTTACCTCCGGCTTGCTCTATTGCCCGCACCATTTGGTTTTTCCAGGGCAAAAAATATATATA
>NZ_SMMD01000923.1 GCF_009711475.1 Fulvivirga aurantia | reverse complement strand
AGCCCCACTTAGAGAAAAACTTAATAACCACCCATTATATACCCAACTAAGCCAGATAGAAGATATAAAGATCTTCATGCAGGAGCATGTATTTGCTGTTTGGGATTTTATGTCGTTGCTTAAGGCCCTTCAACAGCAACTGACTTGTGTTACTACCCCGTGGGTTCCTGCTGCCGATCCTGAATTGGCGCGATTCATCAATGAGATTGTGCACGGTGAAGAAAGTGATGTAAACGAACTTGGAGAGCCGAAAAGTCATCTTGAAATGTATCTGGATGCTATGCATCAGGTTGAGGCTGATACCATGAATTTTGAAAAATTTATAGCTGAAATTACCTCTATAGAGTCTGTGGGTGCCGCTCTTTCTAAGGCAGACTTAGGGGAGGGAACAAAGGCCTTTGTAAATTATACCTTTCAGATTATAAAGGAAGGTGAGGCCCACAAAATCGCGTCTGCTTTTACATTTGGTCGAGAAGACCTGATACCGGATATGTTTTTGCAAATCGTAAAACATGCCGAAAATAAAGACAATTCGAAATCTTACAATAAACTCACTTACTATCTTGAGCGGCACATCGAACTTGATGGTGATGAGCACGGGCCACTTTCATTGCAGATGGTTAGCACACTTTGCGGAGATGATGAGCAAAAATGGAATGAGGTACTGGATGTTGCCAAAACAGCTTTAACACATAGAATTGAGCTTTGGAATGGGATAACTAAACGACTGGAAGAAGAAACTTTGGCAGTTTAAGACAGACTTAATTTTCTTCCCGGTCTTCCTTCAGTAAGCTTTCGAAATCTACCAGGCACTTATTAAGTACTACAGCCAGTTCATACTCAGAAGCTCTGTAAATAAAGGAATCTTCCAATACACAAAATTCCATGAAGTCTTCTACTTTGTCTTCAGGTAAATTTGTGATTTCTATTACCACAGATTCGTTGTATTTAGAAGTTAATATTTTCTGATAATCATAGTCTTTTTTATACTCCTTCAGTCTTTTTTGCTCTTTTACTTCTTTGCTAAAAACTCTTCCGATCATGGTAAGCGGCCCGCCAATAGCAATTCCGCCCCCTGAAGAAGTCGTTCTTTTTTGACCCATCTGTATACCAGGAATAGTAAATTTCTCTTCTTTTTCAATTGGAGCGTCCATTTCTATAAGTGCGCGTTTCAATGCTTGCTCATTCCTATAGGCAAAAACATTTACTGTTTCGAGTTCAAGGGTAGATGTATTAAGCTCAATACTTACGTCAAGCTTATCGGTGTCAATATCAGGTTTGAGGGTGAAGGCATATTTTTCAAAACCAATCGCGGAGAACTGTAGGGTATCGTACAAATCCATAGTTACCCAAAAGCGGCCTTCTGTATTGCTCACCGTGCCTTGGTCTGTGCTCAAATTTATAATGTGTACATAAGGCACAGCTTCTTTGGTCTGTTTATCTATGATTTGACCGGAGAGCTCAATATTCTGAGCGTTTGTGTAAAGAAAAGATACAAATAGTAGTCCGACTACGAACAAGATTCTTGTCATAAGCACCCTAACGTGACTAAAGCGTAAAAGATGCCCGAAAACCTGATTTTTTATTAAATAATTGAGGGCGCACGGGTGAAATGAAATTGCTTCAGACCGATCTGCCGAGTTACTATTTTGTAAAAATGGTGATCAAGGCTTGAGCTTCTTTTCCTTAAATGAGGTTAATTTATATCTTTACTCAATAAACCAACACACATGAAGCGAACTTTTACCTTAGTTGCCTTACTTGTCTATAGTTTCATTGGTTTTGGTCAAACGTATAATGAACGGTATGAACTTATCAATCTCGGTCGGAAAGTAAATACAGGCTACCATGAGGGTGCTCCTGTAATTTCTCCTGACGGTAAAACATTATATTTTTTCGTGCATAATCATCCGGATAATCATTACGGCAAAGAAAATAGCCAGGATATTTGGTCAGCTACACTTAACGAAGATGGTGAATGGTCAGAAGCAGAGCACCTCGGCCGACCGTTGAATGAACACCAGGCAAATCAGGTCTTTACTGTCTTGCCGGATGGCACTTTGTTTATTCGTGGAGGAGGTCGTAAAAATGAAGACGGTTTTTCTTTTACCAAGAGACAAGGCGACTCCTGGAGCAATCCTGAAGAGGTGGATGTTGAAGACTTCAAAAAATTCCATAAGGGTAAGTTTTACGGAGCTACTTTATCCAGCGATGGCGCATACATGATCATTTATTTAAGCGAAAAAGAAAATAGTGCTTACAGTGATCTTTATTTAAGCAAAAGACTGGATAATGGTGATTATTCAATCCCCGTTAAGTTGCCCGATAATATAAATACAGGGCGCGATGAGTTTGCTCCTTTTGTGGCACCAGATGACAAGACGCTCTATTTCTCAAGCACCAGAAAAGACATGGGTGAGGGTAGCTCAGATTTATACATGACCAAACGCCTGGATGATACGTGGCTCAAATGGTCTGACCCTGTGAATATGGGTAAACCCCTAAATACACGAGCATTTGATGCTTACATGTCTGTGGATGCCTCTGGCAATGTATTTACTACGCAGTCTGGCAGAACAATTGATGGAGGTAATTTAGATATTTTTCAGCTGCAGCTGAAGGATATAATTATTGACTTAAAAGGTCTCGTTTTAGATGATAAGACCAGACAAGGTATTTGGGCCGATCTCATAGTTTATGGTGATAATGGACAAACAGATACATTAAAAGCAAGTACGCAGGACGGATCTTATGAAACCAAGCTCAAAGGTGAGGGCAATTACCAAATTGATGTTTCCCTAGAAGGCTATCAATCGGCTTCAGGCATGTTTGAGCTAAAAGACGTTTATAACGACACCGTTGTGATAAAAGATTTCTTTCTGAAGCCAATACCGAGAAATCCTATATTAAGTGGCGTAGTATATGATGATAAGACCAGCGAGCCCATTGAAGCTTTGGTGACTTTGGAAAGGAAAGGGAGTAGATCAGATAATAAACTGAATACCAAAAAAGGGTATTATGAGAAAGAGTTGGAGGAAAAAGGTTGGTATATTTTAACAGCTTCAAAAGAAGGTTATTTAAATACAACCGACAGTGTAGCTTACAGCGATGATGCAGCTACAGTTTTGACGAGAGATCTCTACCTTAAACCAATTGAAATAGGCACTACAGTACGTTTAAATAACATTTTCTTTGATTTTGATAAAACTACGCTCAAGTCAGAATCATATGTAGAGCTTGACAAGGTAGTAGAGTTTCTAAAAAACAATCCTTCGTTAGAAATTGAGATAGCGGGCCATACTGATGATAAAGGCTCTGATGAATACAATTTAAACTTATCGCAAGGCAGAGCGCAATCTGTGGTTGACTATCTCATTGGTCAGGGTATAGATGAGTTTCGTTTAGTAGCAAGAGGATATGGCGAAACAGTGCCGGTAGCCACCAACACTACAGATGAGGGAAGAGCTACCAACAGAAGAGTGGAATTTACAGTATTGAAGAAATAGGAATTATTCTACCGTAATGCTATACACATTAAACTCTCTTTTGATAAGCTTAACAAAAGGGAGGTTTAGTGTTTCGATACCTTCGATTACTCTTGGGTTTCGGCAACATTCGCTGTCTCTCTTAAATCCGTAATTGATAGCAGCTGTGTCTATCACGGCATTGTCATATAAAAATACTAGTGTATCAGGTAAGTTTAGTGTCTGATTCTCACTGTTAAGTGATAGTAAGAAAACACTGTCAGTTTCGGTTTCCTCTCGCTCAGGGCTAAATACATTGCTCTGCAAATCAGTGATTTTTAGCGGTGCAGGGTCTTTTAAGACTTCATCGCCCTGCTGATTTTTGAATTTAAATCTCAACACAAAATCGTCAGAACACTCTTCGCAACTACTCGAACAGGAATAACAAATTAAAGCCAAAAACAGCATCTTAAATAAGAAAGAAAAACGCCTCATGCCGTTAAGATACATATTGATCTCCAATTAATTAAAACCGGACATCAAAGAAATAAAATTACACGAATTAACGTATCTAAGCTATATTATGCCGACATGCGATCGTCCCACCAGGTAGGGGAAGGAAAGGATTTTCTACTGAATTTACGAGCAAAATTGAAAGCAACGTTTTCTTTGGGGCCTGGTTTGAGAGAAAATAGTGAAGTAAATACATTTATTCCACTTAGCTCACTAAATTCCTTTTCAGTAATGGCTTTGTACCTCATATTCCAACCTTTAAAGGTTCTGAATTTTATAGGGTGTGCGGATACTGTGGTAATGTTTTTATGCCTTGGGTCGGTACGGATTTTTGCGTACAGATTATTGATATCCTCTTTATTACCTTCAATCACCTGAAAAAACTTACCATCTATATATAGCAGCATTCCCGTGATATTGTTTTTTGTGTTGAAGTTATGAGCAGCATTAACAATGTCATCTAAATCTGCTGTAGTGATATGGACAGCTTTGCTTACGTAGATGATGTGGTGTAAATCCATGGCTTTCGCTTTGTGTCATCATTATAAATAATGACAATTTTTGAGTGAAAACGGATCACTCTCAGGCATACAACCATCACAGTTATAATAAGTTCAATCGGGCCAAAAAAAAGTCTATTAAATTATAGCGGGCCTATCCCACCATGATGTAGAGGGGAATGATTTATTGGCAAACTTTTGAGCAAATACAAAAGCCACGTTGTCTTTAGGGCCAGGCTTAATGCTGAATAAAGCCCCTAAGCTGGAAATGCCACTTAACTCGGTAAATTCTTTTTCGTCAATAGCATTAAATCGCATGCTCCAGCCTTTAAATGTTCTGTTTCTAATGGCATGAGCAGATACAGTTGTTACGTTTTTATGTCTTTGGTCAGACTTAATGCTCTCATATAACTTTGTAATTACAGCTTTATCTCCTTCCAGTATTTGGAAAAATTTACCTTCTATAAAAAGAAGCATGCCTGTGATATTGTGAGCATCATTAAAAGATTGAGCTGTTTGGAGAATATCATCAATAGTTTCCTGATTGATGTTGATTCCTTTACTCACGTATATGATATGGTGTAAATCCATTAAAGCTTAATTTTTAATAACTAACGCAAACCAATCATTGTCCAGAGGCAGATAGCCATATTCATAGCAAAAATGATAGGTTGCGCCCGCCTTTGTTGTGTAGATACTGGTTATATGATTAAAATCAAAACCTTTCTCTAATAATCTGCTTTTAGGCGCTTTTGTCTTTCCGTTTGGGTTAAGCTCCATCAAAATTCTTCTGTTTTTCCTGAGAATGTTGTTGATGTTTCGTACCTGGTTATTAGAGTCGCTATTGAGTTTATTGTTATAACTATTACGACACTGATCTGAACAAAATTTTTTATCAGCTCTTCCAAAAATAGCCGTCCCGCATTCGAGGCATTCTTTTTCTTCCAAGTTACTATAGGTTAATAAATGTAAAAAAATAAAGGTAAATCGTCTACGTGCAAATAATATTTAAATACTTGATAATCAAATTATTAGTCGTTTACAAACGTTTACAAATGTAATTTAAACGAATACAAGCATTTATCATACGATTATGCCTTTTATCTCACCTTTACTTTGCTTCAGCGAAATCAAACAACGCTTTTATCAAATCTTAAAACATAAAATTTATTACGCATGAAAAATTTAAGAAACTCAGTACAGCTTATTGGTAGACTAGGTCAAAATCCTGAAGTAAAAACATTAGAAAATGGCAATACGATTGCCACGTTTTCAATGGCTACCTCTGACCATTATAAAAATGCGCAAGGAGAAAAAGTAGAAGATACGCAATGGCATAATGTGGTTGCGTGGGGAAGGAAAGCTGAGCTTGTAAGCCAGTATTTAAAGAAAGGAAGTGAAGTGGCTATCGAAGGAAAGCTTGTGCATAGGTCTTATGAAACTAATAAAGGTGAAAAGAAGTATATAACAGAAATCAATATGAACGAAATGGTCATGTTTGGTGGCAAAAACTAAGTTCAAAAGGCCTCACCAGAGCATGTTGGTGAGGCTATTACTTATCTTTTATAACTACTTATGGAATTTAACCTAAAGTCATCGATTGAAATTTTAGAGCGTACGCCTGTTGTTCTTAATTCTTTACTCCAAAACCTCTCGAGCCAGTGGGTTCACGAAAATGAAGGCGCGGATACATGGAGCCCATATGACATTGTGGGTCACTTAATACACGGTGAGAAAACTGATTGGATTCCCAGAACAAAACTTATCCTGGCTCAAAAAGATGAGGCATTTGTGCCTTTTGATCGATTTGCTCAATTTGAAAACAGCAAAGGTAAAAGCTTAAGAGAGCTATTGGCCGAATTTGAGAAACTACGAGCTGCCAATATAAAAGAACTCCGTGCGCTTAATATCTCCGAGGATCAATTAGACCTGAAAGGCACCCATCCGGCATTAGGTGAAGTCACACTTAAAAATTTACTATCAACCTGGGTAGTGCATGACCTGAATCACATCAATCAGACCTCTCGGGTTATGGCAAAAAATTATAAATCAGAGGTGGGGCCTTGGGTGGAGTACCTTGGTGTTTTAAACAAATAGGGTTTTTAATCAATCTTATTGGCGTCATTAAAGTGCAATTGCATTTCTTCGATGGCCTTATCCAACTCCTGTATACTAGTCGCCATCCGTTCTTTAAACTCTTTTTCGCTTATTGCATTTTTTTCTGCCAGCATTGCCAATCCCTTAATTCTACAAAACGGGCCTTTGATTAAATGTGCATTATAAAAAGCATATGAGGCCAATACCTTATTTGCCTGCTGAAGTTCCTTTGTGCGTTGGTCTACCTGATCTTCCAGATTTTTATTGGTAACGTCAACCAAAGCGTTCATTTCATTAAGCTCTTTATTGGTTTCCAATAACAGTTCTTTTTGCTCTTCATTCTTTTCTATAACCTGGTCTAATACTCTGATGACATAATAAGTCATTGTATTGAAAAGCAGCCAATATAAAATAATGACAAGATCGTAATATTTTGAGCCGATGATAGCATTATCTATTCTATTGACATCTGAATCGAAATACAGCAAGAAATCTTTGCTATATATGAGCGTTACCAGACTGCCAGCCATCAGTAGGTAAAAAGTTATGGGCTCTTTTTTAGTAGCCACAATAAGTTGCGCCAGTACACTATGAAAAATTAAACCCAAGGGGAAGGCAATATAATAATCGGCCGGGGTCTGAAGAATTATTATCGGAATAACCTGCATGAGCAATATCCATGAGAGGAGGAATGTTAGGCGACCGAGATAGCTTCTGCCAATTTGATTGAGATAGATGCCAAGCAAGCAGTAGGCAATCATTAGTGGTACTGTAAGCGCATCAAAATTTAGCTCACTCCACGGCCTGAAATAGCTGCTTATATCCATCAGCATGAAGGTTAAATAGACAGCAGAAAGTGTTAAGAAAACAACATTTGAGAAGAGTACTCTTCTGTATAGTTGTTTATTGGCTGTCTTACCGGTGCCGGCAAATAAAAGCTTTGTGAAAAAATGTTGCAAGTCGCAAAAAATTAGAATAGGGCAAACACAAGCCTCTCTTGAACTTACAAATGTAAACTTGTTTTTAGTATTTATGATCTCCGCTGATCAAACTTTTAAAAACTTTCAGTTATTGCTGTGGTTCAGCTATTGAGATGTTCATAGGAATGCTTGCTTTTAGTTCCTTGTACTGCCTTTTTAGCTTGATGTTATCGTTAGAAATATTTCTTACCACTTCTGGTTCTACTCCTAGTCGCTCTGCATAAATGGTGTAGTAGGCAGCTTTTACCTCATCTAAAACATCAACAAATCGTTCCTGGCTTGTTCCACGGTTAGTTTTTATAGATACTACTGCCTCTTTTGGTGAGTCGCTATAATTCGGGTTTTTGCCATTATTTAAAATGAATTGAGTGATTTGAGTCCTCATAAGTGGCAAATCGGTAACTACTTCACCTTCAGCAAAAACGGCATTGTCTGTATTGATGAGTATCTTATAAAGATTTCTCTCATGAATTTCTACTATAGGCTTATCTTCTTCCAGATAGGGAGGTAGTTGTAGATCCAGGCCCTGATCATTGCTGATTGTGGTGGTGACCATAAAAAATATGAGTAATAAAAAGGCGATATCAGCCATGGAAGAGGCATTGGTAGTAGCGGTATGTAATCGTTTGGAAACTTTCATCTTTTTTATTGAAATAATCTATTGAGAAGAGAAAGTCACAAAAGGCTCAAATCCTGACAATGAGAACTGGTTACATTTACTTATACTTGCCATTTATAGATTGTTACCTCATGCACGAAGAAGATTTTAAGAATACAGACTATACTAAATCTCCTCTACCCAAAGGAGAGTACGACAATTGTAGTTTCACCAATTGTAATTTCGCTGAGAGCGACCTCTCTGAGGTTGTTTTTCTTGAGTGTGAGTTTATCAATTGCGATTTAAGTAATGCTAAAATTTATCAGACTGCCTTTAGAGATGTTAGCTTTAAAGATTGCAAAATGCTTGGCCTTCAATTTGACCAATGCAATGATTTCTTATTTGAGATAAAACCCTCAGGGTGCCAATTAAACCTATCTAACTTTTATCAGCGGATGCTTAAAAAAGCTGTTTTTGATAGTTGTAGTCTGCATGATGTTGATTTTGCTGAAGCTGATCTCTCAGGCGCGAGTTTTGTAAACTGCGATTTGACAGGCGCTATTTTTGAGCGAACGAAGCTTACTGGTGCAGATATGAGAGGTGCCGGGAATTTTATCATTGACCCGGAAGTAAACGACATCAAGAAGGCAAGGTTTGCTTTAGAGGGGTTGCCAGGCCTACTCACACGCTATAATCTCAAAATCAACTAAACTCTAATACTTCAAAATAAACTCCTGAAGATTTACCGCACGCTCAAGGTTTAGCTTTTTTCTAAGCCTGTAACGGGCAATTTCAACGCCTCTTACAGAGATGTTCAGCAGGTGGGCAATTTCTTTAGTAGACAGGTTCATACGTAAATACGCACTTAACTTCATTTCCTGAGGCGTGAGATCGGGATAATTGTCTTGAATTCTCTTCGTGAAGTCACCGTGTACCTGATCGAAGTGTATGGCAAAGTGCTCCCAATCGTTATCTTCGGCCATGTTTTTGTCGATGTTGCCCATAATTTTATTGAGCTCTTTCTTCACTTCCTGATTTTTACTACGCTTTATGATCGTGCTTATGTTATGCTTCACACTGTTGATAAAGCTATTTTTGTTGAGCAGGTGCATGGTAGAAGTGGCTAACTCTTTATTTTTGCTTTCTACCTCACCACGTAGCTTTTCGTTTTTTAGTATTTGAATTTGCTCCTCCGAAGATCTTAATTCATTATCAATTCTGTTGATCTCCTTTTTCTGCTTTAGAGCCATGAGCTTCTTTTCTTTTTTATGTCTGGTGTCTAGAAAATAAAAAACAAGCAACAACACAGAAGCCACACCAAGAACATAAAAAACATACGCTGTTTGAGATTTATACCAGGGTGGTAAGACGGTGAAAGAAAAAGAAGCTTCTTTACTCACCTTATCATAAATATTCTTAGCCCTTACGGTGAATGTATAATCCCCGCCAATAAGGTTAGTGTACTCTTTATCGGTTTTGGAAGTCCACTCGCTCCATTTGTTGTTTGAGAGCTTATACTGGTAAAGCGTATTATCGCTACTATGAAAAAACGCGGCACTATATTCAATACGTATCGAATTGTGAGAACTATTGAGTACAGGAGCATTTTTTACTTCCTGTGCAGATGATACATTGCCATCTAGGGAATAGTACCCTGTAGATATCACACTGTCCCGATTGTTGGTAATCGTTACGCGCCTGATTAAAGCCTGAAAATCCAGCTCATCAAGGTTGGAGTTATTTTTTGTGTAAAGAATAAAACCTTCTTTAGCGCCATACAAGACGTTATTGGCATTAAGGGCTGAAAGATTCTGAAGGTCATCATTGAGCAACCCCTTTAATCGATTAAAAATTTTAGATTTTTTGATGTATGTGCCGTTGGGAAGTTTCTCTAAGACTCCCATGTTGTCCGGGGCGAGGTAATAAATATTGCCAAGCGGATCTTGCTCTAAGTAGCTCACATGGCTTTCTTCCTCAAAGTATTTAGCAAAAAAGTCATCAACTATGAAGCTGTCAGTGGCTTCATTATAGCTATAAATTTGTGATTCAGTGCTGAAAACCAATTCATTATTGATTTTCCAGACATTGATAAGAATATTGCTGGGCAAACCAGCGTCTACTCCATAGTATTTTACGCTCACAGAATCTAAATCATCATTGAGGTTTAGCCTGTAAACACCCTTATAGCCATGAGTCATCCAGATATTGCCGGAGGCATCTTGCTCCATCACTCGCGATGATTCGTCAAAGCCCCTAATCTTTCTTACAAAACTCAAACCCCTTGGTGTTTTCTTAAACAGCAACAGGCCTTTGTAAGTACCACCGATGATATACTCAGGGTTAGTTTTTAGTTTAAGAAAGGTCCATGCGCCAAGTATATCTGACACTTGCTGTGTAGAGGCTCCATCTAGTAGAAAAGTGCCTTGGTGATGGCCCAAAATAAGTAAGTTGTCGATTGACTGTATATTATAAACCTGGCCTTCGGTGTTGTCTACAAAGTTGAAATCAAGCTTTGTATTTTCTTTGAGCTGCTTTCTGTATAAACCATTGTTGGTGCCAAGATATATGCTCTCAGGAGAAAGAAACCCGGTATAGCCCGTACCTGGTAGGTCTGACTGCTCACTAATGAGCGTAAATGGTACGTTGAGCTCAATAGTAGTAAGACCATTGTTATGACCAACCCACAGATTGCCCAGTACATCTTCATACATGGAGAGTATAGTGCGGTTATTAAGCCCATGGCCTTTGTTTAAGTGATATAGTATTTCACCATTAGCAGTAGTGATGAAGAGTCCGTCATTTTGGGTGCCTATAGCCACATTTCCATTACTTAACCGCAGGGTATTGTTTATAAAAGCTTCAGAAAAAGCCTGATTGTTGTCATTGTTCCATACAGAATACTTTGTGCCGTCATAGGTGTAGATTCCGTGAGCACCCGTTGCGATCAGAAGGTGATTGTTGGCCAATGGAAGTATGCCTGTAATGGTTTTGCCTCTGAAATAATCGCCCTGATCAAATAACCTGAGGCTGTCACCATCAAGATAGGTGAGGCCGGTTTCTAGTTGATTTACAAATAAAGTGTGATTTACCCAATGAAAGTTTTCCGGAGCGAAAGTAGGTTCAATTATTCTTTGCAGTCGGTCTTTATTAAACATAAATATCTGCCTGAATGTGCAGAAAATGATAATATCATTACTCGATTCAAATACCTTCCATGTTTCATCAAAATTTCTGTATTGCTGCGGTAGGCTATCAGCTAAAGAGGTGAAAACCATACTACCGTCAATTGCTGGTGAGTAATAGCCAAAATCGCCCTGACTTGCTATATAGGTCCGACCATTGCGCGCAATATGAACATCACGCATTTTAGTCTCAGTGGGGAGCTCAAATCGATTCCAGTTTGTACCGTCATATTCAAGTAAGCCAAAGTTATTGGCCACGTAAATTAGCCCTTCATTGTTTTGCGTAATAGCCCAGTTTTGAATACCACCCTCGTACTCCTGGGTAGAATAATATTTTGTAAAAGGCAGGCCTTGTAAGCGTTGAGCAGAGACAGTGAATGAGCCCTGAATTATGATTATAAAAAGTCCGAAACAGACTTTTCCAAGTTTATTTAGAAACATACCTCAAATTACTAAAAAAATGTAAATCGAAAATAAAATGATGTATTCCAGACCTTGAAATAGAAAGTAAAATGAAAGTCAAAAAAAATGCTTAAATTATATGTATAGCCCCTTTTTGTGAAAAAATGATGTGGTTTTGAGCAATTGAAAAAAAGCCATTGATGTATTATTGATGTACCTCATTTATTGACTTGAAGCCGATATATGTGTTGATTCAAACCATAGCGCAAACGATTGTTGTAAATCGAAGTCTTAACCAAATACATTATGAAGAAAATTTTACTTATTCACTTTATGCTACTTATGAGTATTGCGGGTTTTTCGCAAACCACCGTAAGTGGAAAAGTAACAGACAGTGGGGGTGAAGCCCTACCTGGAGTAAACGTACTTGTAAAGGGTACCACGACAGGAACTGTTACTGACATCGAGGGTAATTATACCGTCACGGCAAATGAAAATGCTACACTGGTTTTCAGCTTTGTTGGATTTGTGTCCGAGGAGATTCAGGTTGGCGGTCAGTCTACTATAAATATATTATTGACTGAAGATGTCACATCACTACAGGAGGTGGTTGTTATTGGGTATGGCTCTCAAAAGAAGAGCGTATCTACAGCAGCTATTTCTACCGTAGATGCTGAACAGGTAGAAAAGATGAACCTACCTAACGTGGGTCGATCACTTCAAGGAATGGCCAGTGGTGTGACGGTCACCGGTGCTTCTGGTGCTCCAGGTTCTAATCCTACAATACTGATCAGAGGAGTAGGAACTAATGGAGATAATTCTCCTTTGGTTGTGATCGATGGAATACAATATACAGAGCCAGGAATTCTTAACTCACTAAATCCGGCTGATATAGAATCCATTCAGATATTAAAAGACGCTGCTTCCACGGCCATTTATGGTACCAGAGGAGCAAACGGAGTAATTTACATTACAACTAAAAAAGGAAAATCTGGAGTAACACAATTCAGTTATAATGGCTCTTATGTTATGCAATCGGCATGGAGGGTGCCAGAGATGTTAAACGCTTCTCAGTATGTAGAGCTTATCAATGAAAAATACAATAGCGCAGGCATTGACCTACCTCTGGGTTTTCCGACCAATTCTAATAATCTCCCAGTCAACACAAGCTGGACTGAAGAGTTATTCGAAGCGTCTCCTCTTCAAAACCATAATATTTCCCTTTCTAAAGGAGTAGAAAAAGGGTCATTGTTTGCTTCGTTGTCATATGTGAGTCAAGAAGGTATAATAGCCCCTGAAAAATCAAATTTTGAGCGGTTGACATTTAGAATAAATTCTGAGAGTGAAGTCAATAATTTTCTAAATCTTGGAAATAATCTCACACTTATTGGGACAAAAAACTCGACTATTCCGGAAAATAATGAATTCGGAAGTCCTATTGCAGATGCCATGGTGTATGATCCGATCACACCAATTTTTGATCCTAATGCAGAATTTGGATTTGCTCAATCTCCATATGTACAAAAAGAATATATTAATCCATTTAGTAGAATCTTTATTTCCAATACAGATTCAGAAAATTTAGGTATTTCTGGAAATCTTTATTTAGATATTAAGCCTCTAGAGTGGTTAAAATTTAGAACCGATATAGGTGTAATATATAATTCAGGGTCTACAGATTTTTACTCACCAGCCTATCAGTTCACTCCGGCATTTTTTGCTACTAATAGTGGAGTGGGTGTGGCCACATACTCCAATTTTCAATGGCAGTGGGAAAATTACCTAACATTTACAAAGACTTTTGACAGACATAATATAGAGGCTGTAATAGGTACTACTGCTATTGAGCGAACGGGACGCTTCTCTGGAGGAGGAGGTCAAAACCTACCTGAGGAAGCTTTATTTAATGAGAACTTAAGATTTATAGCTGACGGTCTTGTTCCTGATTCTACAGAAACAGCATATAGTGGAGAAGAGGTTAATAGATACAATACAAGTGTATTCGGTAGAGTTCTTTATAATTATGATGAGCGATATTTGTTTACAGCTTCAGTAAGGAGAGATGGTAGCTCTTTATTTGGTCAGGAAAATAGATACGCCATCTTCCCGGCATTTTCAGCTGGTTGGGTTATTTCAAATGAAGACTTTTTCGATTTTTCGACTCTTGACTTTCTAAAATTAAGAGTGAGTTATGGTTCTAATGGTAACGATAGAATTAGGCCTCTGGCATTTTCAAGTGTTATATCTTTTGGATCAGACTACCAATTCGGACCAGATGACAATCAGTTGCTTCTTAATGGGGCGGCACCTTCATCCCTAAGCAATCCATTTTTACAGTGGGAGGAATCTAAACAATTAGATGTTGGTCTGGAGTTTAGAATGCTTAGCAACACTTTATCTGTAGAATTAGATTACTATCAAAAGATTACAGATGGTCTACTAATTATTGATCAATCGACACCGGTAATTGCAGGAAATAATCCATCATTTGCCAACGTGGGTGAAATCAAAAACTCAGGTATCGAATTTAAAATAGATTACAACAAAACCTTTGGTGACTTTGATTTTGGTGTAACACTGAACGGTGCAACATTAAACAATGAGGTAACAAGAGTCGATGGACAGAATGGTTTTATTAATGGCTATACATGGCCAGTAAGAAACGCTGCTATTACCCGAATGGAAGTAGGAGAGCCACTATTTCATTTTCTTGGGTATGAAACAGACGGAATATTCAGAAGTGATGCAGATATATTTAGCTATATCAATTCTGATGGTGACCCTATACAGCCAAATGCTGAACCAGGTGATTTGAAATTTGTCGACATCAATGGTGATGGACAGATTAGTGCAGAAGATCGAACAGATATTGGTTCACCGTGGGCTGATTTTACGTTTGGATTAAACCTACGAGGATCTTACAAGATGTTTGATCTATCAATGATGTTTGCCGGCCAGACGGGAAATCAGATCTATCGAACATTTGAAAGACAGGATGTTGTAAATAATAACTACTCTGTAGAATGGCTTGATAGATGGTCAGAGTCTAATCCTGGAGGAAGTTACCCAAGAGTAACCATTGGTGCTAGTGCAGGGGCTAACAGCGTTCCATCAGATTTTTATGTGGAAGATGGGGATTATGTGAGACTAAGGAATATTCAACTTGGTTTTACTCTACCGCAGAACATAGCTGAAAAGATGAAGCTCACAAAAATGCGGTTATATTTTTCAGCTGATAATCTTTTTACAGTCACCGGCTACTCCGGACTTGATCCTGAAATCGGTGTTCCGAACTACGGGGTATCCGCATCGGGCATAGATCGAGGTTTTTATCCACAAACGAAAAGTATAGGAGGAGGAGTTCAAATCACATTTTAAGATATGAAAAAGATAATATACATACTCATAGGTAGCTTCTTAATCAATGCTTGCTCGGATGATTTTATCAATCCTGAGCCTAAAGGAGAAGTGTTAGAAGACAATTATTATGTCTCAGAAGATCAATTTTTTAATGCATTGATCTCGGCATATGACCCACTACAGTGGACGTTTCCAAATGGATTTTGGACTAGCAACGTAATGTATGCAGAAATAAGAAGCGATAACGCCAATGCAGGGGGAGACCCAAGCAATAGTGACCAGCCAGGTTGGCAACAAATTGACGATTTTACAAACAACTCCTTTACAAATGAGAGTGAATCTTTTTGGAAAAGAGGGTGGTGGGGAATTTATCGTGCAAACCTGCTCATAAATAACGATGCTATTGAGTCAGAATTAATTAATACATACAAAGCAGAAGCGAAATTTTTGCGCGCTTATTATCATTTTGACTTATTCAGAATATTTGGTCCGGTACCTATTGTAGACGAGGTGTTGAATCAGGAAACGTTCAATACTGTTGAGCGAGCCACGATTACAGACCTGTTCACATTTATGACTCAGGATTTGAAAGAGGCAATAGATGTTCTGCCAGATACGAAGTATACAGGATCTTTTGCTGGTAGAGTTTCAAAAACTACGGCCCAGGCTCTCTTAGGTAAGATTTACCTATATCAGGCAGATTTTTTAAATGACGACCCCGCTCTATTTGATTTAGCAGCAGCACAATTCGAAGCTGTGATTAACTCGGGTCAATATGAGTTACTTGATGACTATAATGATCTTTTTGCATTTGGTGCTAAGAATACAGAAGAGTCTGTATTTGAAATTCAGTATACCAATCAAATAGCCAGAGATTTTAGTGTACCAGGCGAGATTATTAATGGTAATATGATCACTCAGCTCTCCGGTATCAGAGGCTTGTGTGGTGATCATCCTGATTACTTGCCTGGGTGGGGTTTCACCCTACCAACAAGTAGCTTATTTGATCATTATTTGGCAGATGACTCATACAGAAGAGACGCTTCAATAATATCACTAGATGAATTAAACGACATTGGTTGTAGTGTAGATCAGGCAGAGCAAAATGCACAGGACTATACTGGTTATTGGCAGCAAAAATATGCCAATTATAATTCTTACAGCAATCCTAATGGAGGTGAAATAAATGTGCTAAAAGACCCTAACGAACCAGTTATTAGATATGCCGATGTTTTATTAATGTATGCAGAGGCACTTGTGAGAGGCTCAGGAAGTGATGCAGAAGCGATGGTGGCCATAAATGAGGTACGTGAGCGTGCAGCTGGGCCTGATGCAACAGATTTTAGAACTGCTCAGGAGCTTATGACTGAAGAGGGTCTTACCCTTTTGGAACTCATTTGGTATGAGCGCAGAGCAGAATTAGCCTTAGAAGGTCACAGATGGTTTGACTTAGTAAGAAGTGATCGGGCTAGTGCTTCATTATTTACAGGTGATAAAGCCTCCAACTTCAATGAAAATTCTCACTGGCTGGCGGCACCTCAAAAAGATATTGATAATACAGCCGGATCGATTTCAGAGTATCCATCAGCTGACCTTTTTAAATAATTTATAAACCTAATTTGATTATACAGTTATGAAACGAACACTTAATTATTTCGGACTATGGTCACTTTTGTTGGTCCTATTAGTCTCCTGTGGTGATGACGATGACGGAGCTGTTGTTTCTCCAGATCCAATTGCCAGCTTTCAGTTTGAGGTTGATGATACAAACTTCTTTAAAGTCGATTTTACGAACTTTTCACAAAACGCAGAATCTTACGCATGGGATTTTGGTGATGGTAACTCATCTACAGAAGAAAACCCTTCTCATACCTATGATGCTGAGGGTACCTATACAGTAAAGTTAACTGCTTCAAATGCATCTGGAGCAAGTTCAGGGAAAACAGAAACTGTTGAGATATCGGATCCTAATACAAAATTAACTTTGTTGGCAGGTACTGATTCTAAGACCTGGAAATTGATAAGAGAAGGTACATCTATGTTATTAGCATCAGGTCCGGATCCTTCTGCCGCAGATTATCAAGTATTCTGGCCGGGTAACTCTAATGACGGTTCCAGACCATGTCTTTATGATGATGAGTTTACCTTCACAAGAGATGGTAGCTATATCTATAACGATAATGGTTCATTTTGGGGTGAATTTGGAGTATTTGACGGTACAGTCAATTTTGAAAAATGCTTTGACGCTACAGCAGCCAATATGGTCAACAAAGATGGTGTTGATGTAAGTGCGTGGTTAAGCGGCACACACTCTTACAGTTATGATGCAACAAATAATACAATCACTCTGACAGGAGAAGGAGCATGGATAGGTATACCTAAATTAGGAACAAGTGAAGAATCTACCGTGCCGGCAAGTGAAGTGAAATTTAATGCAACTGTGGTAGATGGTGGATCAACTGGTGTTGATACACTTTACGTTAACTTTTCTTACGATGGTGCTTTCTGGCCGTTTACTTATGTTTCATATGCTGATCCTTCTGTAGAGCCAGCAATTGTATCAGTAAAGGCAGATTTTGGAGCTGCAGCAAACGGGTTGACCGTTAATTTTGAAAACAAATCATCAGGAGCTACAACTTACTCATGGGATTTTGGTGATGGTGGATCTAGCACTGAAGAAAATCCAAGCCATACTTATGCAGCGGAAGGTTCTTATGATGTTACATTAACGGCATCTGATGGAAGTTCATCTAACTCAGTTACAAAGAGTGTGAGTGTGAGTGCAGCTACACTAACTGACCCAGCTCCGACCCCAACTGAACCGGAAGCAAACGTGATTTCTATTTACAGTGATGCTTACACTGATATTACTGATGTAAACACTAATCCTAATTGGGGGCAGGCTACAACTGTAACTGAAGAGACGGTACAAAGTGATAATGTACTACTTCTTTCTAATTTAAATTACCAGGGAATTGACTTTTCAGGTAATCAGCAAGATGTTTCCGGAAAAACATTTATTCATTTAGATATCTGGTCTGCATCAGAAATTACTATTAATTTCTCTTTAATCAGCCCAGGTCCAAATGAGACACCTTATTCGATTACAACTCAGGCAGGTGCTTGGACAAGTCTTGATATTGCGCTAACTGAATTTAGCAGCGTAGTGAACTTGACCGAAGTATTTCAAATGAAATTTGATGATGCTGGATCAGGATCCTCACCTTCATTCTATGTTGATAATATCTATTTTTATTAATGATTAAATTATTAGTAGAGGAGTATACTTACTCCTCTACTAATAAATTTTATTTAACGCCTATCACAATTAAGAAATTTGCTGGCTGTATTAAGTAATCTTGAGTCAATTGTTACAATGAAAAAATACATACCATATTTATTTACCCACCTGTTCGTCATTTTGTTAATGGGT
>NZ_SMMD01000831.1 GCF_009711475.1 Fulvivirga aurantia | reverse complement strand
CTGTAAACATCATAAACAAAAAAAGCAGCCTAGGGCTGCTTTTGTAGTAGCGAGTCCCGATGATTATCGGGAGAACTGCCGTCCCCCAGCTGGCGGATATGAGTCCTGCCCATGATTTACTTTTTCTCAATCATCTTCCAGATAAACTCTCTTCCTTTAGCTGACTTGAGTTGTTTTTCTCTCTTTAGAGCTTCCGATTTGTTGCTATGTTCCTCGGTGTAAATCACCTCCCAAGGTCGATACCTTACAGTATATCCTTTTTTAGCATAGATATTATGACTGTCAAGCCTATTAGCTAAGTCAGAAGTGTATCCGATGTAAATCTTATTGTGATTGGTACTATGCAAAACATAAACTGTAAACATCATAAACAAAAAAAGCAGCCCTAGGGCTGCTCTTGTAGTAGCGAGGAGCAGAATCGAACTGCCGACCTCAGGGTTATGAACCTAATTTTGGATGGTTTCTAATGAACCCTATTGGTCTAAAAATGCCCTTTATGTATGTTTAAAGGCACTTTTTTGTTTTTTAAGACTTGGATGGCGTCAGCTTAAACCGTAAATTGTTGTACTTATGTTGTACTAAAATTGGTTAGCGATGGCGTCCATAAAAGTAATTTTAAGAAAGACTAACAAACCCCGAAAAGATGGTAAGTGGCCACTGGCCCTTCGTGTTACCAAAGATAGAAAATCAAAATTTATTTGGCTGAAGCAATATATTGATGAGAAAGACTGGGATAGTCGGAACGGAACGGTAAAACGTTCTCATCCCAATTCAGTCAGACTCAATCATTTGATTGCTAAGAAAATAGCTGAACTCAACAACCTTATGCTGGAGATTGAAGATAAAGAGGAGAGTACGTCAATCGTAGATATAAGAAATGCACTCACTAAGAAAAAGCGCAAGAATGTAACATTCTTTGAGCTTGCTCAGGAGCGTTTGGATGATTACAAGAAGAGAAAAGTATTTACAGTTCATGATACTGACGAGGGTCGCATCAAGACCTTCAAAAAGTTTTTGGGAGGAAAGGACATTCACTTTCATGAGATCACTGTAGCACTATTGAAAAAGTTCAGGACATACCTTATAGCAGTTAATGGAAACTCCGAAAGAACGGTAGCTAATTATTACATTCTTATCCGTACCTTATTCAATCAGGCTTTGAAAGAGGGTATAGTGGAAAGAAAATACTACCCATTTGGAGGAGACGGAATATCTGTAAAATTGGGTGAGAGTGCCAAGATAGGCCTGAATGAAGAAGAACTAAAAACTTTGGAAAGCCTGCATTACGAAAAAACCTCTGCCAAATGGCATACGCTAAATGTATGGCTTACGTCTTTTTACTTTGCCGGTATTCGTATATCCGATGTGGTAAAACTCAGGTGGAGTGATATACCTGATGGCCGACTTTATTATAGAATGGATAAAAATCAGAAAAGGGTGTCACTCAAAATACCGGAAAAAGCCCAGCGAATTTTTGACCTTTATTTACCAGACAAGAGATCGGAGAACGATTTTATATTTCCTGATCTCAAAAAAGCAGACATCAGGAATAAGGAGGATGTCTACACTAAAGTAAAAACTGCGTCAAGACGATTTAATAGGTATCTAAAGAAAATTGCCAAGGATGCTGGGATAGCCAAAAACTTATCTAATCATATATCCAGGCATTCATTTGGAAACATTTCCGGTGATAAGATTCCCATCCCAATGCTTCAGAAACTATACCGACACTCAGATATCAAGACAACCATTGGTTATCAAAATAATTTCTTATACCAGGATGCTGATGACGCCTTGGATGCTGTGATTGGATTCTAAATACTTGGCATTTGTTAGTTTTTTATTTAAAACCCCTCACTAAAAAACTCCTCAAGGGAAACACCTAGAGCATTTACAACTCTTACGAGGCTACTAAAGCGCAGATCTTCACCTTTCTCATATCTCCAATATTGTGAGCGAGAGATGCCATGCTCAATGGCAAAAGTTTCATAATTCATGTGTCCCTTTTCTAATCTTAACTGCTTTATCCTTTTTGCCAGCTTGGCTATTTGCTCTTTTTTAGAATGATCTTCAGGTTCGTTCATCCTGTAAAAAAGCCACAAAATACATTCAAACGTTACTCCTAAAAGAGTACATCTAATTAGATGTGTTGAGTATGTTTACTTATCTTAGGTGTTAGGCAACAGAATGGTCAGACTATGGTTTTAAATGAAAAAGAGAAGTTAAAGTCAATATTGGCGAGGGTTACCCATGATATTTTAAGTCCTATTCATAGGATACAAGGACTTGCAAGATTGACCTCTAATGAATCAGACTTTGTAAAATGCAAAGAGTATGCACGAGTCCTCCTACAAACCACCGAGGATTTGGCGGGTCATGTAGAGGAACTTATGGCAGCATATTTTGAGGCTGATCAAACTTTAATAACCGTCAATTTAGAGAACACTGTACAAAAGATAATTAATCAACTTCAGCCTCCTGATGACGTTACTATTGAGGTTTTCAACCACTGTATAAGTGCATTTAAATGTCATGAAAGTAAGCTATTTTCTTTGCTCCAAAACTTGATAAGTAATAGTATAAAGCACAGGGATATCAAAAAAAGCAGGTGTCTCATACAGGTACAGTTTGATCAAGTAGATAGTGGAATAGTAATTACAGTATCAGATAATGGACCTGGAATTCCAGTCGAGCTACAGCAGAAAATTTTTCAGGTCGGGTTCAGAGCAAATTCTACAGCCGCTGGACATGGATTGGGCTTATTTATAGTTAAAAGTATAGTTGCAGAACTTTGCGGAAAGATTAGCATAGAGAGTACCACTGAGGGCAGTACCTTCTACATTAAACTTCCAAATGCGGGTGTTGAGAACATTACATGAGTTTGATTTTCAACCGTTTTGCTCAAAAATATTCCTCCTAATATCTTATCTTAATCTATGGAGGCAGGAAAATATGTATGAGCAATTACGGGTCTATCTTGACAGTTTTGTGAAATTAGACGATGAGGCTGCTCTAGAAATTGAAAAAAAATTTGTCAAGAAAAAATTCCCTAAAGGAAGCTTTCTAGCTCATGAGGGAGAAATCACAAGGGAAGTACATTTCATAATCAAAGGGTGTTGCCGCTTTTATCATGTTAAAGATGGAAGAACCGTCACTCACTGGTTCTCATTTGAGGACACCTTCACCACCTCACTTCGTAGTTTTACAACTCAAACGCCATCTGTAGAATACATCCAGGCTGTTGAAAATTGCACCGTGTTAAGTCTACAGTATGAGGAACTCAGTAAACTGTATGAGCAGTATCAACAATGGGAACGATTAGGAAGATTGGTCATGGAAGATTTTGGTCGCCAAATGCTAGATAGGTTAACGGCTCTCCAAACACTAACAGCAAAGCAGCGCTATATAATGCTACTTCAATGTGAACCTCGGATTATTCAAAGAATTCCGCTCAATCTTGTGTCCTCTTATTTAGGTATTACTGGGGAAACACTCAGCCGCGTACGCTCTGAAATAAGAATTTCCTGATTTTTTTTGATATATGTCAATAAAATGCTGGGTCACTAACACCGTATGAAACGGAATAATGTCAAAACAATTAAATTATTTGCCCAAAAATCAACAAAAATTATGTCTTGACAACAACACCCAAACCAGCATCTTTATGGAAAATTTCAATGCCTTCTACCGAATGCTCAATGGTGATCTCGGGCCTGTAACCAACACCATGACACGCCAGCACTATCTGGATTTTTTGAAAAAGCGTTTTCAGGACTATGACAGATATTTATCGATCAGTTTAATTAAAAAGAACGGAGCCTACCATATTAAAGAACAGCGAGAAACAAGTTTTTGTGAGATTCTACCTGTGTCTCAAGAAGAAAATCCACTAAAAGGAAATCATTCAGCTCTAAATTTTATTTGCCGTGAATTGGATATTTCAACAGGTGCTATTAGACAATGTTGCGTGGCTGAATATGAACAGTATGCCAGTTTAGAATTAATGGTATCTGACAAATATGAAAACCTGTCGGAGCATCAGGCAAAATTTTACTACTATCAAGTGTTTTGTGATGAGACGGTGGCTGAAATCAAAGAAAAGATGACCAACAGCATCTTGGAACAAAAGGAAAACCAGATCAAATCCTTCATTCAAAAATACCAGGCGCTTGTAAACGGATATGTACAAACCCTACTGCTTGATTTGATCCCATCACAGGAGCATAATTCACTTTTTCAATTATCCGAAAAGTACACTACCACAGATGTATATAAAATCATTTACCAGAGCCTGGATGATATTCTTCACTTTCTGGAAAAGTCTTTCGGAAAGTACCTTGATACATCGTTTCCGGTACCTTACAAGAGCAGGTTGCTGATTGCAGCCATGCACTCCAACAGGCTTAGTGAGGTGCTGAATCATCTTGAGTGGTCAAACTTAGATTATGTTTTGCATGACATTGTGATTACTCCATTTCATCGTTTGGGAAAACTGGAACCAATTACGATAACTTACCAACATCAGCAATATGATTTGGCATATTTGCAAGCATTTCACGAGGCAGTGGTTGATGAAAAACCGCTAGATCATAAAGGTGTGCTCATGATACTGTGGTGTATGAATTATAACTCGCTAAAATTTTTCAACTATCTCACAAGTCAAATCAGTAGAGAACTAAAGACCTTAGACAGTATAGGAGAAAAACTGGAGAAGTTATACTACTATCAAAAGTTAGGTAATCAATTGCCTATGAAGACAGAGTTCAGCTACAATTATCAACTCTTACCTCTCAAGAAACAAATGGCTATCTGGTTGCAGGAAGAAATTAGCTATCAGAAAAAGAAAGCCAAATACAGCCACTATGGATTTTTAGCCGAGATTGAGAATGATAAAAGACAACTTAAAATGTCAGTGGCTCAATTATCGTTATTTGTACGGGCTTTTTTTGAAACTGGTTTGGTAGACGGCACCAGACACGAATTATTGCAGTTTATCACTCGGCATTACCGCACTGATCAGCAGGAAACCATATCTTTTGGCAGTCTGAAAGGTAAGTACTACAAAGTGGATACAGGCACCAAACGAGCCGTTGGCCGTATGATGAAACGCATGCTTGCCCATATTGAGAACGCTGGGAAGGTCACTTAGAATTCATCCCTTTCCCTCAGCATATCAATACACCCATGCTCATCAAGCAAATTGAGCAGACTTACGAGACACCTGTAGCCGAACCCCTCAGTTTTTAACAGATCCGGTGCGCTGAATTCCAGCATCTCTTTCAGGTTATTGAACTCCATCCTGTGCATAAAATCGGCAAGTTCCTCTATGATCGGGAGTTGATCTACCGGTTTATACAAAATTTCAGGGTCCCTCGGGGGTGACTTTTCTGTCATTCCAAATGTGGTTATCTCTGTTTAAACCCAATATAAGAGGGTTCCTGTGAAGTATCAATAAAAAAGTTTTCAAAAAGATGATTTTCTAACCAACTGAAATACAGTAGGTTGCCTCTTGTCTTAGGGGTAACTGGGACCGGTGAAGGACTGTTTTCGCATAGAAATAAACCTTCACTTTACAGCCATAAACAGATCAAAGATGGCTGTATCAAATCAATATCACCATTCTGTAACCTTATCCACTCACTGGGTGAGTAGAGA
Organism: Fulvivirga aurantia; assembly: GCF_009711475.1. Lineage (GTDB taxonomy): Bacteria > Bacteroidota > Bacteroidia > Cytophagales > Cyclobacteriaceae > Fulvivirga > Fulvivirga aurantia. The sequence goes on along the minus strand of NZ_SMMD01000831.1, from coordinate 4,335 downwards.
AAACCTCAAACAGACCTTAAAGGGAATTGGCCTGTCGCAAAATGACCAGTTGATTTATAGCAGTCATCACTATCTGCCCAGCAGGGAAGTATTCTCGCTGCTAGAAAAACAATTAACTGCTAAGTGATGGAAATAATCGTTTTTGAAAAGGAAGCCTACCAACGTATGCACCGTGATTTGATGGGCATGTTTAAACAGGCATTAAAAGAAGCCAAAGAAGAAGCCCTGGCCAATGCCGATCCGGCCAATGACTGGCTTTCTACCGATGAAGCTAAAAAACTGCTCGGCATCCGCAGCAAAACCAAGCTGCAGGAACTGCGGGATATTGAAGCCATCAAGTTCACCAAACATGGCCGCATCATTCGCTACTCCAAAAAGAGTATCCTGGATTACCTGGAGCGCAATGTGCCCAGTTACTGATTGTAAACAGACTGTAAACAATGTAAACATGGCCTCATTGCAACAGCAGATAGATTTTATACAGAAAGAGCATGACCGTTGTAAACTGGTCTACGACTTTCTGCTTAGGGAATTCGGGCAGAAACATATTCATCTTTTTGATAAAGAAATTTCAGAGAAGGTTCAATTCTATCATCACGTGATAAAGTCCCTCAACGAGCTCAAAACACTTAAACCTGACCGGAATGGAAAAAACAGCTAATCAAAGACTTTATTTTGATTTTGGGGAGGTATTTCAAAATACCAAGTCGTTTATTGACCGGCACAACAGCAGGCAAACCCAACTCCCCCAAAAACTCAATGCCAACCACCGGGCCACAGCGGAGCTGATTATCCGACTATACCTCAAACAACTCAATAAAGCCGCACAGCTTGATCAACTTGATCCAGAAAATCTTCCCGGATTTAATACCTACAACGAAAGTCTGGCCAAGTGCAAAGGCTGTACTAAACGAACGATCATCAACCACCGGGAGCGTCTGGTAAATGCGGGGTTTATCAGAAAAGAACAACACTGCGGCCAGGGAGGCGTGGAAATCTGGATCAATCCGGAGGTGATGGGTACGGTGAAGTTATCCACTAGCTATGGGGATAACGTGATAAAAATTGGGCAGTTAGCCTCTCTTTTTTTAGACAAAGCGAAAAATTTTCACCCTTTAGTTCATGAACAACATGAACAAAAAAATAATAATAGCAAGGTGGATAATGTGGATAACGTGATAAAAGGTGTTCCCTACGGTCACGAGAGTGGCAAAGCCACAGGAACATCACATGAACAAGACAAGAACACGGAGGAAAATGCTAACCCTGCCTCAAAACGGCAAGAAAAAGCTCCTGAAAAGCTTTGTGAAGCTGAAAAACAGGAACAAAAGCCTGGGGCGGGGCGCATTTTCTTACTTTCTCTGATACGTCAGTTCTGGGCTTATGCCCGAAAAGTGCTTTATCCAGATTTAGTACTATCAGAGCCGGAAGAACGGGAAATTCTCAATCTCATCTGGGAGTCAGTATATGGTAAGCTGCATTGGCAAGCCAGTGAAAAAGACTGGCTCAACTACCAGGAAACGGCTTATAACAGGGTCAATATGGTAGCGCGCTGGCTGGCCAGAAGTCCCGGACACTGGATTCCCAAACCACACATCTACTTTCACCCCAATAATGAGCGAAACGGCTTCAAAAAGACCTGGCAGTGGTATGTAAGGCAGGAAACGCTCAAAATTGGAATCAGGAATCAGCTACTACTACAACAGGTGAAAGCCGAATGGCAACAACATAAGCAGGATAAGGGCCGATTCCAGCAAAAGACCCGTTTACAACTGTTCCGCATCCAACAGAAAAGACTGGCCAATTACCGGGACGAATCCTTGATGCGGGCCTATCAGCAATGTTTACAACGCTGTTTACATCTGGAAAAACTGAAATGTAAACAAGCCAATCATGCTTAGTGAACAAATGCAACGAGAAGCTCTTTCCAAGTGCATCGTTTGGTTCTACGATGGCAATGTCCGCACTTTTTATTCACTGGACAAGACCCACAAACGGGCAAAACCTAATCAGGCCCTGGGTATCCGTAGGCTAGAGAAAATGCTGATGGAAACTTTTAAAGGACAGTGGGAAACAGCGATCATTTACGAAAATAAAGCTAATGGTAATGAGCTGGCACGGTTTAAAAGAGGTGCAAGAGTTTAGCCAAAATTGGCATGACTGGACCGACTCTTGATGCGGTGTGAGAAAACTAGAAGACAATGGAAGAAAACATAAAAACAGGGCTATTTGAGCGATTTGAAGCCTTTCTCTACTCAAGAAAGTTCATCTTTATCGTAGTGATCGCTGGGACCATCCCCATGATCATGCACTCCCATCAGTTATTTTACAATGCATCGCCATTTCAGGGTAACGACCTGTGGAAAAACATTTATGCACTCTTCTATGCCATTAGCTTTGACCTGACTATCCTGGTGTTCACTATCCATGTGATCAAAAGAAAACCTGCGCTTTATGCCCTCTTCGTTTTCATCATCAACCTGCTTTATTACAATCCCTTTACATTTTTAGATTCTGAACTAATCACTGCATTCACGAAAGTATTTCTAGCCGGAGTGCTGGCGTTTACCGGCTACAGCTATGCCGAGCTATTTGTAGGAAAAGTAGCGGAAAACCAACGGTCAGAGAGAAAGAAGCTTGTTTACAAAACAAACAACAATCCTGTAAACGGACAGGGTAATCAGGATTTTAGATGTGGACAGTGTAGCAAAGGATTTCATTCTCAGAAAGCTTTGAACGGGCATATGAAGGTGCATTGACAATAACTTTAATGTATTTAAGCATTTGCTTAAACTTTTAATTTCTTACCTTCGTTATTTAAGTAGTTGCTTAAATAATAGAAGTATGACAAAATCATGTATCCGGGTATTTGCTGATGTAGCACAAATCAAGCAATGCAAAACCGAAATAGACCGAGTAGCGCCAACTATTGCCAGCATCGCCAGGGCCTTGAGCCTGTCAGGCAATGAAGTCCGGCTCAAAATCCTATATCTGCTTAGTAAGGAATCCCAACTGTGCCCTTGTGACCTAAGTGACATTTTGGGTATGACTGTACCAGCCATTTCGCAGCATTTGAAAAAACTGCGTGAGGGAGGACTTGTAGTGAGCGAAAAAGTAGGACAAACCGTGTTCTATTCACTGCACAAAGAGAATCTTAATGTAATCAATCCCATTTTAGACAGCCTTGTAATAACAGAACAAAAATCTACTGTGTCATGAATACAAGTAACCAACATTCCAAACAGTCAGCTATATCAACCAAAAGCGCGGGTGCCGGATTGCTGGCTGCTATAGTGGCTTCTCTGTGTTGTATCACCCCGGTATTTTCGCTGCTGGCGGGAATTGGTGGTATCGCAGCCACTTTTTCATGGATGGAGCCATTGAGGCCGTACTTAATTGTGCTGACAATTGGGGTATTAGCTTTCGCCTGGTATCAAAAACTGAAGCCAAGTACAAAGGAAGAAATTGACTGTGCTTGTGAGGAAGATGATAAACCCTCCTTCTGGCAATCTAAAAGGTTCTTAGGAATTGTAACGGTGTTTGCGGCTCTAATGCTCGCTTTTCCTGCGTATTCGCATATATTCTATTCAAAAAATGACAGTACTGGTGGTACTGTCGATAAAGAACAGACGCAAATCAAGTTTGCTGATTTTAAAATTAAAGGTATGACCTGCACAGGCTGTGAAGAGCATGTAAAACATGCGGTATTTGCTTTAGATGGTGTACAAGATGTATCTGCCTCATATAAAGACGCCAGCGCTCAGGTAAAATACGATGTATCATTAGTTGATGTAAACAAAATTACTGAGGTAATTAACAGCACGGGATATACGGTCACTGCTTCTAAAGTAAGCGATTGGAATGGACAGTCTAATGCTTTTCAGACTACAGAATTTCAAACTATAGAATTAACAGTCAAAGGAATGACCTGTTCGGGTTGCGAATCCCACATAACCCATGCAGTAGGTGAACTTGATGGAGTTGAAGAGGTGAAAGCATCATACGAAAAGGGTAATACCATTGTAAAGTTTGATCCAAGCCAAGTACGAAAAGACAAAATCGTAGAAGCGATCAACAAGACCGGATACAAAGTAGTCGAAAAGCCTAACAATCAATAAAATGGAAAAAGAAATCGTTTTACAATCCACCATCACCTGCCCAAACTGTGGGTACCAAAAAGAAGAGACCATGCCTACCGATGCATGCCAGTACTTCTATGAATGTGAGAATTGCCAAGAAGTAATCAAGCCCATAGGCGGTGATTGCTGCGTGTATTGCTCTTTTGGTACTGTCGCTTGCCCGCCTATTCAGGAAGGTGGAAAAAATAGTTGCTGC
>NZ_SMMD01000039.1 GCF_009711475.1 Fulvivirga aurantia | reverse complement strand
GCGATTATACGCTGGTAGTAGAAGATGATGGTACCAAATGTACTTCTGCCGTAAAGGTGCTTAATGTTGCTGATGTGACTGTTGATCCTGTGATTTCAGTCACAGCCTCAACCGACCAAACTAATTGTGATCCCAGCAACCCTAATGGCACAATTGATGTTGATGCCGATGGCACTACAGCAGGTTTCACGTTCAACTGGTACAATGGGCAAAGCACCGCTCCTGCTGATGAAATACTCCCTGCTCCAGGGTTTAGCATTACGGGTCTGGCTGCCGGTATTTACACC
>NZ_SMMD01000041.1 GCF_009711475.1 Fulvivirga aurantia | reverse complement strand
AAATAATTCTAAAATCTTAAATTTTTTTGACAAATGGTCTAATGTATATAAGAAGCAACTCAGTGATCGCAGCAAAGTCCCTCATGACCAACCAGCATTTCGCAAAGCATTATTTGAATCCAAAATAATGACATTCATATTACCTCCTGAGTATAATTTCAGAACCCTTTATCCTGGTTTTACAGGAAGTAGTTTACCTGTCAAAATATTACACGGCAGAAACCGCGACTTGCAAGCAGTTAATCTAGAGATAAATTCGAATATGAAATCTCCACAGGCCATTATACCT
>NZ_SMMD01000275.1 GCF_009711475.1 Fulvivirga aurantia | reverse complement strand
GTTTTGTGAGTATGGTAGCATTAGGTTCAGGATTTACGATAAACTTACTAATCGAAAATGGCATAAGGCTAGCTCAATCGAGTATTAGACGATCTGTAGACAATAAGATTGATGAGGAAATTAAAAACTACGAGAAGCAAGCAGGTGTTGCAAATAAAAAGAATGATAAATAATATATCTAAAACAAACTCAACTGCTGTTCCCCAGGTCTTTTTGCTTTGCCAAATACTGTGCGCCCACCATATTTATAAGACTGCTGTCTTTCATGCGCTATGAGTTTCTTAAGTGAGCCTTTTCCCGGTTGAAAACTATTCTCATAATCTTTAGCAAAACGGTGTAAGCTTTTCATAGCCTTACCTTTATCGCTGTAGCCTATTTTACTTTTATCTACAGCCTGCCGTAATGTGCTTATAGTTTCGTCATATACTTTCAAAGGAACAGGGAAAGGATGTCCATCTTTTCCTCCATGTGCAAAGCTAAACCTGGCAGGGTCTTCAAATCTGGAAGGGGTTCCGTGTATGACCTCGCTTACTAACGTAAGAGATTGCAATGTTCGTGGGCCGAGTCCTTGAAGCAGCAGTAAGTCTTCAAACGTTTTGGTTTCCTGTTCTTTGCACAGCGTCAAGACGCCACCAAGCCTTTTCATATTCACATCTGATTCGGCTACATAGTGTCTTTTGGGCATTAAAATCTTCCTTATTTCTGTAGTACTTAAGGCAGTATCATGAGAAATATCTAAAATACCATGTTGAGTTTTCTCAGCACCAATGGCGGTTAAATTGAGCAGCTCACCATGATTTTGACCACAAACAGCTGCGTGAGGCTCTTTTAAAAATGAGTTTAGTGTACTTGAGTTCCAATGATATCTTCTGGCCATGCCATTGGTCTGATTCATACCTTGTTGTATGACGGCCCAGTGTCCAGACTTAGTAATTACAAAATTGTGTAAATAGAGTTGGTAGCCATCCTGAATGGCTGTATTATCGATTTTTGCTGTAAGCTTACTATGCCTGACGAGTGTATCGGGGTTTTGACCAGTGCGTTCAGCGAGCTTGGTCAGTTCATCGGGCGTTTGTAGTGAGTGTTTGCCTCGGCCTCCGCATATGTAAATACCCAAATCGTGAGCAATAGGATTTAAACCTTTCTTCAGAGCACCCATTACAGAAGTTGTGATGCCTGAAGAGTGCCAGTCCATGCCCAAAACACAACCAAAGGATTGAAACCAAAGAGGATCACTGAGTTTATCAAGAAATGCCTTTTCTCCATATTCTGCTACAATAGCTTCAGTAATGGCCGTACCCAACTGCTTCATCCTATCGGCCAACCAAAACGGTACTTTGCCTCCGTGAAGAGGCATGTCGGAAAATCCTCGTTTCTGCATAACTCAAAAATACTAAAAAAATTAGCAAATACTAAAATAATAAATACCTAAGGTTGGGTATTGAAAACGAAGTGAATTTTGG
>NZ_SMMD01000457.1 GCF_009711475.1 Fulvivirga aurantia | reverse complement strand
AACCATCACTACTCGTTGAGTAACTCTCCCAAATCGCAGAAAACACAAAGAGCTTGGCCGTAAATCCTGCTGTAGGAGGTAGACCAGTAAGTGATATCATAATTACCACCATGAATATGGTTAGTACAGGAAAAGTATTAATTAACCCTTTGTAATCAGCTACGAAAACAGCTCCATTTTTCTCAAAATAGTTGACGAGTGAGAAAACTGCCACATTCATAAGGATATAAATAGCAGCATAGAATAGAACACTTTGAAAGCCTGTTTCTGAAAAAGCCACAAGGCCTAATAGTAAAAAACCAGAATGTGCAATAGAAGAATAGGCCAGCATCCTTTTTACATTTTGCTGCCAAAGAGCCGAGAAATTCCCTACAGTAAGTGTAAGTACAGCTACCCCTCCCATAAGTTTAGGCCATGGCACCTGTACCAGACCAAATAAATTGATAACCAATACCAACTTGATGAGAATGGCAAAGCCTGCCAATTTAGGTATAAGAGAAAAGAATGCGACTACAGGAGTAGGAGTAACTTCATATACATCCGGAGTCCAGATGTGAAATGGCACTGCAGAAATTTTAAACAACAAACCACCAATGACCATAAAGCCCGCGAGCAAAAGTGGCAAAGTGTCTATTTCCAGTAGGTTTTCAGTAAATAATGGTGAGATAAATATAAGGGAACCCGAATAAGTATAAATCAATGACAGGCCATAAAGCATCACCGCGGAAGCCACACCTCCGAATAACAGGTATTTTATAGCGGCTTCATAGTTTTTTGCTTTAAGGGAGTAGGTGGTCAATACATAGGCCCCAATAGACATTATTTCAATACTTAAATACACCATGAGCAGGTTGACACTCATCACCAAAGTATGAGCTCCAAGCAAAATGAAACACAGTAAGGCTATAAGTTCTGCTTTATAATGCTTTGTATCACTTCTAAGGTTTAACAATAAGATCAAAAGCATGCCAACGTCTAAGAGTATTTTCCAAATAATAGCTGCCTGATCTAGCTGTAGCATACTTAGAAAAAGAGGAATTGGCCGATCTTCCATGTAATTGAATTGGTTTATATCAAAAACCAAAGTAGCTCCAACACCTAGAAATGATAATGAAATAATGAGGATGTAGCTCTTTGATTTACCAATAAGGTCGACCAATACAATGATTAATATTAAACCCGTAAGGACGAGCTCCGGAGTGAAAAAATTGAGACTCTCCGTTATGATTGATAGCTTGTCTTTTAACTCAGTCACCGATATATAATCATTTTGGAGCTACAAATTCAATGATTGTATTTACAGAGCCATTGATCATCTCCAGCAATAGATCCGGAAAAATTCCTAAAGCCAAAGCGCCCAGAACTAACGGCAAAAACATCAGTATTTCTCTGGCATTAAGATCAGTCAGCTCCTTTTTTTCTGTTTTTAAATGAAGCTTACCTAAGAACATTCGCTGGATTGTCCATAAATAATAAGCCGCACTCAGAATCAGGCCTATCAAGGCTACAATCATCATCCACCTAGGTATGAGTCCATTGACAACTGAGGAGCTAAATGCACCCAACAACACAAAAATTTCGGCTATAAAGCCCGAAAATCCTGGCAACCCTAAAGAAGCAAAAAAGAAGACTACTGTAATCACTGTATACTTTGGCATCATGGTGGCCAACCCTGAGTAATTATGAATAATTCTGTCATTGGTCCTATCGTAGATAACTCCTGCGATTAGGAATAGGCCGGCTGATATAATGCCATGGCTTACCATCTGATAAATAGCTCCGCTCACTCCTTCTGATGTCATTGAAGCTAAACCAAGTAACACAAAACCCATGTGAGAAACCGATGAGTAAGCGATCAGTCGTTTTAAATCTTTGCTGGCCAAGGCATTGAGTGCCCCGTAAATTATAGAAAGAACTCCGAGAAAGCCCACCAACCAGGAGTAGTGAACAGCTCCATCAGGTAAAATCAGGTAGCCGGTGCGGATCAGAGCATAACCACCTACCTTAAGCAGCAATGCGGCTAATATCACCGAGATTGAGGTCGGGGCTTCTACGTGGGCATCTGGAAGCCAGGTATGCAGTGGCACCACCGGTATCTTTATGGCAAAGCCTATAAAGATTATTAAGAAAGCCAACGTTCGTGCATTATGTCCAAATAGCTCTCTCGTAATTTTATAATCAAGCAACGAACCAGGAATGTAATTGGCCTGATTGCCCATATGTAGCATATTAAATGTGTGTACCTGTGCATTCTCAGGAATTTGATCAGCTGCCAATAAGCGCTGCACATCAGCTGTCATCTCCTCAGTCACTTGCTCTACGTTAGCAGCCATTTTTAATTCTACAGCTGTAGCCTGCGGGTCGATCACTGACATGTAAAGGCCAACCATCACAATTAAGATCAATATTGATCCCAGAAGTGTGTATAAGAAAAATTTAATTGATGCATATTCTCTTCTTGGCCCACCCCATAGGCCAATCAGAAAATACATTGGCAGTAGCATAAACTCAAAAAAGAGGTAGAAAAGAAGTAAGTCGAGCGAAACAAAGCACCCGATTATGGCTGCGTTGAGTAGCAGAAAGAGACTAAAATATCCTCTTACTTTTGTTTTGAGATTCCAGGAAGATATAACTGCAATGACAGTAACAACCACTGTGAGTAATACCAAAGCGATATTTAACCCATCTACACCTAGTAGATAAGATGCAGATAGTTTACCTATACTTCCCAAACTCAGATTTATCCAGCTAGCAAACTCTGTATATTGAAAAGATGATAGGTCATATTTGGTGGTACTTGTAGCAGTGAAACCGAGGTAAAGTATTACACCTAAAAATAACTGAAACACACTTACCACAAGTGCCACGTATTTGGATAAAAGCTCTTTTGATTTTGGCAATAAGGCCACTAA
>NZ_SMMD01000074.1 GCF_009711475.1 Fulvivirga aurantia | reverse complement strand
CAACCTTATCTGAGAACGTGTCATCACCTACCAACGAACCGGATGTTATCTGGTAAGAGAGGGTTGGGTCAGTTTCTCCATAGATTTTTTCCTGATTATCAGCAGTTACTTCAACGGGGGCATTTGTGTGTTGACTGGTATTAATCGGAGATGGTTTGTGTATTTTATTTTCTCAGATCTTCAATTGGCAAATTATCAATTTTACTCAACAATTGAGCCTTCAGTTTATTTATTCTGCTCTCTTTCTCAGTCTCCAACATCTCCACACGCTTCCTATCGATAAAGAGACACAGATAGTATGCTTCGGGATTTTTTTATGGCCAGGTAACAAATTAGCGTTTATATTTTTTCTGCAAAAGTGAGGTAATAACCATTTACATCTC
>NZ_SMMD01000047.1 GCF_009711475.1 Fulvivirga aurantia | reverse complement strand
AGCTTAACTGGCACCCAAGTAACTTTGGAAGATGGAGGTAGCATAGACCTAAACACAATTAAAATATCTGATTTAGCCGTACCTAATCAAAATGTAAACTGGAATAACTTTAGTATTACAAATCTCAATTCACCCGTAGGCCCGTCAGATGCAGCAACTAAGCAATATGTCGATACCCAAGTTAGTGGTATTCCTATTATTGTATCTACAGGACCTTCAATATCTGGCGATGGATCCTCTCCCGACCCGCTTATCGTTGCAGATAATGGTATAACTACAATCAAGATTTCTGATGGGGCTGTTAC
>NZ_SMMD01000213.1 GCF_009711475.1 Fulvivirga aurantia | reverse complement strand
ACCGTTGAAATCCTGATTTGTAGCATAGCCTCCATCAATATTATCTTGCTCACCTCCGATCGTAAGTGAGCCTCCGTTGGTAATCAAATCTCCGCTTGCTATTGTAGCAGAATTAATGTTAGAAGCATTCTTATAATGATTTAAAACTCCTCCTGCTGAATTCCATTTGGAGGTAAAAATATTGAAAGTTGTAGCACCATCACTCAGGTCCCCACCATTGTTATTTGCATTGCCTACATAAGTTCTGATATTGTTTGCATCATAAATCAGATATTCATTACTTTCTCCAGTAACAGCATAAGATAAAATACCTTCTGCTGTATTAGGCGTGGCAAATACGATGATAGTTGTTATTTCATCCGATGCCATATTGTTAAATGGGTTAAGATTTAACCTCTCTGCATTTCCATCATTGAACTCAACCACTGGCAAACCGTTAACCTCATTAATTTCATAGTCAGGTAGGTTCCCAGAAGAAGATGCCGAAAAGACCACACCATTTCCTGAAATGTCGGTCCATGTGTTGACATCTGTCCCATCTGCCAGGCCTATAGTTCCGGCATCAAGCCAAATAATATTTTCAGGTTGACCCGCAGACCCTGTAGCATTTCCAACTCCTCCCGGACCGGTTTGTGCTATAACTGTTGAAGAAACAATCAGTAATAAGAATGTAAGTTTTTTCATATATTATGTATACCAACTATTGTGCGATGTAAATGTGAGGTTTTAAAAGCTGTAAATTCGCTTACTAATTCGTCTTAAAACATCGCGAAAAATCTCATTTTGGGAAAAATTCTCTGGATTTAGACAAGTTTTAAAAAATCTTTCTCATTAAATTTGCGAATTTAACAAAAATACATTTTACCGCTGTCCTTAATGCCTTATTTTGACATTAGGTAACTTATCAGCTCTACACTTCTTATTGATAGTTTTTTATTTTTTTATAAAAGTTTAAAACTGAACTCAACTTCTTTCCATTCTCACGGGTAGAT
>NZ_SMMD01000724.1:6445-6560 GCF_009711475.1 Fulvivirga aurantia | reverse complement strand
CGAAAACCCGAGCAGAAACGCTTGGGTTTTTTTAGTTATACGGATACTGAAGATAAAGCTACTGGGGCGAGAAGTTTATCCCGATCACTATCGGGGAGCCCCAGCGGGATCACAT
>NZ_SMMD01000724.1:0-6435 GCF_009711475.1 Fulvivirga aurantia | reverse complement strand
TCTCGTATATTACTTTTGCATCTCCATTGAAAAACAAGGCACGAAACAAAGGCCAATTTCAATGGATTTTTATTGAAGATTCCGTAGCTCAGTTGGTAGAGCATCTCCCTTTTAAGGAGAGGGTCCTGGGTTCGAGCCCCAGCGGGATCACACCGAAAACCCGAGCAGAAACGCTTGGGTTTTTTTGTTTAAAATCAATCTGAGATAAAAGTAACAGGGTCTTTCTCTAATTTAATCTTCAGCCTCTTCCGGATGCTCTCTCTTATAGCGCAATAAGTTACGCTTGGTGCGGTTGATGCCTACACTTGTAACGGCACCACTCAAAATGGTTTTACTCCAAAAGTTGAATATTGCCCTTTTCTTATCACGCTCATAAAATATAGTGCCATCCCTAAAACTGAGTAGACGAGGGTTTGACTTTCTTATCACGAACGTATTGGCAAAGAACGTTTTTAAGTTTTGAGTAAAGCCTCTGATCTCTTTTGTGTCTTTGTCGAGAATAGCAATGTTTAGTTTGTTGTACCTTAAATTCATAGTGCCTGTTGCTAATTCATTGTTCCCGTCAAATACAAAATGTGTTTCCTTGGCTACACCGCTCTTTATTTTGATGTTAGCAATAGGTCGCAACAAACGAGTCATGGTAGTCAGATCCATGGGGCCAACCCTGCCTCTAAATTTAAAGGCATCTTTTGGGTCGTCCATTGCAAATGATACATGAGCTGAAAAGTCTCCAGACCCGAGTAGCGTGCCCGTGGCCTGCAAATACATCGGTAAACGAAACAGCGAATCTCGTGTAGCAAGATTGATGATTCTTCCGTCAAGGTTTGTGAAGCCCACAGAAGCTATGTTTTGTGTGGAGCCGGGCCTTTCGCTGTAGGTAATGTCTCCTTTTACCTTAATGGTATCTATTTTTAGGAGCAAGTCGAGTTGTTTGAGCATTGTTTGCGGCAAAGGCCTTCTTTGGGTTTCGTCAAACGGCAAGTGTTTATCTCTAAAAACCTCTGCTCTGAGTCCTTCTAACTCTACTATGCCTAAGTCTACGAGCTCAGTTTGTAACAAAGCCTCCAAATCGAAGTCACTTACATTGAGGTGCTCCAGGCTCACGTCAAACCAATCTTTCTGATAGGTGAGTGTAGTGCTATAAGCCAGTCTGTCTAGTTGAGGCTCTAATGCTATTTGACTGAGTCGGACAGCTTTTAACTCATGATCGTAAGCGTAATCTCCAACTTTTAACAAATAGTTGCTCGCTTCGACCGGATAAAAAAAGTTCTTGCCTTGTACGCTCAAGCTTTGATTAGAAGAAAGTAGCTCAGAAAGTGATGTATTACCATTAGATTCTAAATTATGAATATCAAGGTCTAAATGGTCCAAATTCAAAGCGGGTTTGCTTCTTTGAGATGTAACGGTAAATGAGCTTTTATTAAGGTCAAGGTGACCTACAGAAACTGTTTCAAATGGAAGCTCAAATTGTTGCCCTTGCCTGTTTTGAGAGCTATCACTCCTTAGCGTGAATTCAGCCCCATCTATTGTAATATTTTCGGCAATAAGCTGATCATTTTTTAATGCTTGAAGGTCCAAGTCCTTAAAAAGTGCTTTTTCTATTAAGAAAGGAGAGGGTTGATTTTTATTAAGCTGACTTATATCGCTAATAGTGATCAATCCTTTGCTTGAATTATAATCCAGATTAGAGAATTTTACGGTAGTGTTTTTAGGGCCGATGGTGCTTTCTGACAGATTTAAAGATGCGTCTCTGCTAAAAAGAATCTCTTCATTTTCTAAAAGCGCATTGTCACTGTCAAACTCTGACAATTGAAGATTTATAGATTTAAGGGCTAAATCGATAGAGTCTCCTGTGTTGCTTTTATAGAAAGCCTGACCATCCTTAATTTCAATACGCTGAATGGCAATCTTAAAAGGAAAAGAAATGGTGTCACTTTGAGATTGGTCGTAAGTTTCTCCGGTAAGCAAAGGCCGGTTTATTGTTAATTGATCCAGTTTTAACGCACCCTTGTCATTCCATAGATTTTGGTCCCAACCTGTGGCAGCGATCTGAGGAATACTTAGTTTAAAATCATCGGTGTCGACTTTCACTTTATCCATTGAAAAAGAAGCATCAGACTCCTCATAAGCCAGATTCCTTATTTTAACATTCTGAGAAGAATTGGTATACCGGATTTCACCTGCATGAAGGCTATGATAGCGAAGCGTGTCATCTATGGTATTCTGCAACTGAAAGAAAATCGAATCTCCTTCAATTTGCCCGCCATCCATACGTAAAATGACAGAACCGTTTTTGATGCTTACTTTACCAAGAAACATACCCATTGTCATGGAGTTGTTGCTCGCATTCGATATGGCCCAATCGATATTTGGTTCGCTGATTACCACCGAGTCTGATTGCGGATATGGGTCAGAAAGAAAATCATCAAGCGAAATACCATAACTATCTATCCGAGATGCGGTGATAGAAAGCGAGTCGTTCTCTAAATGGTTTATTGTGGGGTTTTCAAGAAGAATATGCTGTAGCTCTTCAATGTAGTTTACTTGACCTGTGATTCTATAAGGATATTTATTGAGTACAACTGTGGCATTCAAATTTTCATTTTTGGTTATGTTTTGCCAACTCTCAACGCTTTCATCAAAGAGAAAAGCATCTGATTGAAAGCTAAAATTCTTAATTGAAAAATTCCCGGCAGTGAGCTGGCCTTTTTCTATCACCAGACTGTCGCTTTGTATTTTGTTGATAAATGGTTGTAGGGTGCGGTAGGCAGAGTCTACACTAAGCTTTACCGATTGATCGACACCACCACCTATGTCAGTCGGTATTTTTACTTGAGGTTGATAGATGTGCATTCGTTTCGCTACTACTGATTTTTTCTTGATGGCATCTACAATATCAATACCGTCTAAAGCCAAGGTAGTAAGTAGAAACTGGGTATGATCAACGCTGTCTTTAGTGCCTATAGAAAGACCATTTATTAGCACAGAATTTTTTGATGAAGAAGCTGAAACTGAATCAACTTTAATAAATGAGCTATCTGTTTTCAGCATACTCAGTACACTCATATTGGCGTTTGCAGCACTAAACCATTGTTTCTCCAGGTCAAATGACTCATCGAGTGCAACATCAAGGATCTTAAGGTTCACTTGATCTATATGAAACGAAGTCTCATTTTTATAGCTTAATTGGGCTTGCTCTATGAGTAAAACACCGATACTGTGTCCTGAAAAGACAGATGAAGCTTTTTTGCGCTTTTTATCTCTGGTGGGCTTACTTCCGGAAATAGCAATCTCCGGGTTCTGGAGCTTGAGACTATCAATGATTAGCTGCTTATCTTTATAAGCTTTTAAATAATCAATGCCTACAAGATCTAACGATGGTACGTGTATGTCATACCTTAATTCTACTTCCGTACTCAAACTGTCGAGGGGTTTGATAGTGGCTTCCTTAAAAGACAACACAGAATCTGCAGTAGACATTACCAGGCTTTCAAAACTAAATGCATGCAGGCTGTCTGGTAATATAAATGATTGCTGATCAAGGCTGATCTCTATTTTTTCGGAGTAGAAAATTTCGTTTTTGGCATCGGTAGAGTCAAGTACAAAACTTTCGAGGTAGAAATTAATGCCATCAAATTGTTGCCCTGATGGGTTGTGTATAAAGCTGCCGGACTCAATCTCAAACTCATCGATTTGCAACACTTCAATATAATCTGAAAGTGATAAATACAGGTTTCCTAAATCAAGAGTTATTTCAGTCTCAGTATCTTTCTCTTTAATAAATTCTACTACCGGGTCGTATACGGTAATTCCGCTTATGTGTACTTTCCTATCCGTATACACAGCAAGCACCTCCTGAAGTGTTACCTCCATCTTTCTCAACTCAATGCGATAGCGAGTCGGTAGCAATAACGAATCAGCAGTTTCTTTGGGAGTTAGTTTAGCCTCGTGCAGTGTAATTTGTCCAGCAAAAGGCTCAAAATCGAAAGATTCATACGTAAGTGTGTAGTTGTTTTTTGACTCTAATGCTACATAGCGCTGTATGAATTCATTGATAATTGAGCGCCCATAGAGATGTATAAATATTGCAAATGCGCTCAATATAGCAATTGAAACCAGGAGCCAACGGTAGCGTTTAATGATATTTTTAATTGAGCCTATCACGTTTATATACATCAGGTAGCAAACCCAATGCTATAATAAGTCATATCTCAATACAATCCTACCGGGATGAAGTTATGGAGAGCTATGAAATCGGAGCGCTTTCTGTTTCTTTTGCGTAAGCAAAATCCTTAATATCGGAGATGTCCATACGATGATTTAATCGATCAGAATAATGAACACTTTTCACCACTAGTCCTTTGTCGATCAAAAATTCGGCAGGCATGGTTTTGATAGATTCATCCTCTGCCATCATGTGCATGGGCACACCCACTTTTTTAGCTTTAATGGCCGTCTGCACAAATGAAGTCATGTGACTGATGGCGGATTTTTTACCAGAGCTTTCTATACCATAGGCCGAGTAGTGAACCTTTTCAGGGTCCGCTATAAGCGGAATAGGGGAGACTTCTTTGTGAAAAGTGCTTCTTAATAGAACCCTTTCTGTAGATTCAAAAAAGAAAATCATCTCCAAACCTGCGGCTTTCATTTCCTCATGTATTTTGGTGAGGTTATGAACTCTTAAGTTGCAAAAAGGACAACCGGCATGTCTGAAAAAGCCTATCAATATTTTTTTATCTCGATAGTCGTTGAGGTTTATTTCTCTGTCAAAGATGTCTTTTGCTTTGAAAAAAGGGGCTGTTATATTTTTCTGTATCATGTGCGTATGTATCGTGGATTGATATACGAAATAAGTGACTCATATAGTTCTTATCTTGACAAAAATATTATGTATAGCGGTCAAAAATTTTTAACTTATTCTTCCGTTTCACGTTGGTAATACCTCCACAATGGGGAAAAAAATGCCCGAAGTAAAAAATAAGCTTATAGGTTTCTTTTTGCAGTAACGCACAATTGTGATTTGGCAACATTTATGTGCATCAGTTGAAGATGGTCGATGAATCTGAAGAAATATTAATCAAAAAGATGCTCAGAGATGAGCAGATGAACAAGCTGGAAGCCGGTTTGTCAATGGTTGCGCATGATATACAAAGCCCTATAGCACAGGTTAAAGGTTTGCTTGAATTAGCACTGCTCAAAAGTGATAATAATAGAGAACTGAGAGAGATACTGGAAAAAGCTATCGAGTCTAATGGTAGGTTACAGGGTAAAGTTGAAGACATACTAAAACGAACTGGGAGTTTTAACAGCGATATCGAGGAGGTTGACTTTAGAGCTATTATAGAAAAGGCGAAAGAATCTCTTGAGGGCGTAGATGGTTATAAAAACACAAAGTTTATTACCCGGGTTGAAGATGACCTTCACTACTGGGGTGATACAGTGCGACTGCAGAGTGTTTTTCAAAACCTGATCGAAAATGCCATAAAGTATAGAAATCCTAAGGCTGACCACAACATAATCATCTTTAGTGTTTGCCGAAGAGAGATGGGTATAATTGCCAAGATTACCGATAATGGAATTGGCATTAAAAAAGAACTCATCCCGTTTATATTCGAAAAAGATTTTAGGGTAAGTGACACCAATGATGGACATGGGATGGGTTTATATCTTGTAAAGAAAAACCTCAATGCCATGGGAGGTTATCTTGAAGTAGAAAGTAAAGAAGGCGAGGGCACCACATTTACAATAAAACTTACCGACAACCAGGTGATAAAGAAAAACGCTGATCCGTTGTCTTAGAAGGCTGCCAACCCAATACCTTTTCGGCAACAAGTAAAAGGTATATATTTGATTTATGAAAACTGCCTCATTAATCATCTGCCTTTTTTTATGCTCGCCATTATTGGCTCAAAACTCGGCATCCATTCTTTCTAAATCAATCGACTACCATGACCCTCAGGGTGTGTGGCCAAAATTTCAGGCTACTTTAGATATCACACTTCAAATGCCCGAAGGACCAAGCAGGCACAGTATGGTTACCATAGATAAACCCAATCAATTCTTTAGATTGGTAGAGATTAAAGGCAATACAAGTATTGAAAGACAACTTGATAAGGGTGATTGCAAAATATCACTTAATGGTAAAAGTGAGTTTACACAAGAAGAGAAAGAAAAGCACAAATTGACCTGCGATCGCACCAAAATGTATCGCGATTATTATACTTACCTATACGGCTTACCGATGAAACTAGAAGACGAAGGCGCACAACTGGATTCTTTAGCACCACTTACGAAGTTTCAGGATAAAGAGTATTACCGACTAAAAGTAACATACGCTGGAGAAGTCGGGTCAGACATATGGTATTTTTACATAAACCCAACCAATTATGCATTGGAAGCCTATCAGTTTTATCACGATGAGAGTGCCAATGATGG
>NZ_SMMD01000103.1 GCF_009711475.1 Fulvivirga aurantia | reverse complement strand
TAAACCATTTCCTCTGGCTTACTAAGCCTTTAGGGATTAGTAAGTATGTATACAATGAAACTATGGATATTGATGCGATCCCTCAAAGGGATGGCATCAATATTCAACTTCACCTGACCAATTCGAGTGATCTGACGAATAAAATGAGTTGAGAAAGAAGAGTCATTTAGATAAAGACTGGCCTTAGAGTCTCTTTCAGGTGACTCTGAGGAGGAAACAGTTCTATTTAAGAACGGAGCGCTTGGCGCAAAGGGCAAAGTCCTCAAAGTAGGGGATAGAGAGTTAGAGTTAGTTTAGAGGGTTAGAATTAACCATTTCCTCGCTTACTATGCCTTTAGGAATTAGTAAGTATTATACAGTGAAAAGATTTATTGATGCGATCCCTCAAAGGGATGCATCAATATTCAATTTCACCTGACCACTTCGAATGGCATGACGAATAGAATGAGCTGAGAAAGAAGAGCCAATTATATGAAAGCTGGCCTCAGAGTCTCTTTCAGGTGACTCT
>NZ_SMMD01000305.1:1023-1652 GCF_009711475.1 Fulvivirga aurantia | reverse complement strand
CAAAAAACATCGCACATCTGATCGAGATAGCGCGCTTCATTATGCTCAGATCAATAATACTCTGGCTAAAGAACATGAGGATGATTTAGCTCTTGTGAAGTCTTTCAATGCGTTAGGTTTTCTTGTAAGTGAAGAAGGTGAATACATAAAAGCTGCTGAATATTATGAGACTGGTTTGACCGTAGCTAAGAATAATAATTATAACGATCAAATCAAGTACTTACTCAATAATTTAGGCATGGTTAATAATAAGGCAGGTAGATATTATATCTCGTTAAAATATTATTTAAATTCTCTTAAGTTAAGAAAAGCTATACACGATCTCTAGGAATAGCAATTGCCTATAATAATCTTGCTGGTGTTTATTCTTCCATAAAGGATTTCGAAACCTCTTTAAGATATTTCAAGAAAGCTGAACACCTCAAAAAGTCTTACGATTTAAAGGGTGTTTCATCCAGTATGATCAATATAGGAATTACATATGCTGCTCAAGATCAATTTACTAAAGCCTTAACAATCTATGATAGTCTCTATGATAGCTGCAGACCAAATTGTTCCGATGACCAAGTTAGAGAGGTTTTATCTGCAAGGATGTTTGCGTTTTTTACTCTTGAGCAATATGAAAATGC
>NZ_SMMD01000305.1:0-768 GCF_009711475.1 Fulvivirga aurantia | reverse complement strand
CATGCAGCCCAAATTTATTTTGAATTAAATAAAACAGACCAAGCGTTACTGAAGTTAAACCATGCCTTTGAGCTTGTTCAAAATACAGATTCCAAAAGATGGAGGGTTGAGATCGAGGAATTATATTATAAACTCTATTCAAAAACCGGCAACTACCAACAAGCCCTTCACCATCACGAGCTCTACACCGCTTACAAAGACAGCCTCCTTAATAAAGAGTCACTTCAAAAAATGGCTGATCTACGTACTGAGTACGAAGTTGGGCAGAAACAAGCCGAAGTCGACCTGCTAACCGCTGAAAAGCGCACGCAGCAAATTGTCATTTATGCTGTAGCTGGAGGAGCACTAATTGTGGGTGTATTATTGATTTTTCTTTATCAGAACAACCGGGAGAAGATTAGAATTAATCGAGAGCTGGAAGAACAAAAGTGGCAATTACAATCTCTCAACAAAACCAAGGACCGGTTTTTCTCTATTATCTCTCACGACTTAAGAGGTCCGGTAGCGGCATTTTCTGGTGTCAGCCGCTTAATCAAACATGCCGTTGATCAGGATCATCGAGAGGAGCTGGTCGAGGTAGCTGATGATATTGATCACTCTGTGTCACATCTTTCAGGCTTGCTAGATAATTTGCTGAACTGGGCGATGCATAAGCAGGGCCATTTTCCCAATGTGCCGGAGAAATTATTACTAAACCAGCTGATTATAGAAACTAAAAATGTCTATAAAACCATGGCAGAAAGTAAGCAAATCGCACTTTCAGTGAGC
>NZ_SMMD01000454.1 GCF_009711475.1 Fulvivirga aurantia | reverse complement strand
AAAAAAAACCCAATGAGAAAATTATTACACGTTATAATTATTCTTGGAGTGCTTACGCTTTCGGGCTGTGCACTTAACCAAATGGTTAAAATGGCGGATGAGCAAAATCTCACTGTCACTCCAAATCCACTTGAGGTTCATGCCGACACGGTAGCCTTCGAAATGTCAGCGAATCTTCCTGTGAAAATGCTTAAAAAAGGTAAAGTATATACTATTAATACATTTTATCAATATGGTGATAGTGAACTTGCTTTAGATCCTATCCAGTTTAAAGCTGAAGATTATCCTAATGCAGACGAGCAGCAGCCTCAGCAGACTCAGGAGTTTGCTTTTGCTTACTCTCCTGCTATGAAAAACGGTATGCTTCAAATTCAGGGTGTTGCTTTAGATCCTAAGAATGGTAAGTCTAAAGAGACTGAAAGATTAGATGTTGCGCCTGGCGTTATCACTACTTCTAAATTGGTAAAAGCTGTATATCACCCAACTTACGCAGATCACGGTTACAACAACCAGGAAGAATTAGTACCTGTATTGGTAAACTTCTACTTCGACCAGGGAAGATCAGTACTTAAGTACTCTGAGAGAAGAAGTGACAGAGGTAAGAAATTCGATGCTTTTATCGCTGAAAAGAACGTTACAAGAACAGTTACTATCACTGGTACTCACTCACCAGAAGGTGCCGAAAGAATTAATAGCACTTTGGCTAAAGATCGTGCTAAATCAATCGAAGACTACTACAGAAAGCAAATGAACAAATATGACTATGCTGGAATGGCAGACTCAATCAAGTTCATAACTAAAGATGTGGTTGAAGATTGGTCTATATTCAAAGATTCACTTGCTGTTTACGAAGGTATTTCTTCAGAAGAAAAATCTGCTTACTTAGATATCGTAAATGGTCCTGGATCTTACGAAGAGAAAGAAGATAAACTTCACAAACTACCTACTTACAACAAAGTATTCAGAGAGCTTTACCCTAAATTGAGGGTTGCTAAAACTTCTATCCTTAAAGTAAAAGAAAAGAAAACAGATGCTGAGATTTCTGTTTTAGCCAAGCAAATTGCTGACGGACAAGCTTCTGCTGATACACTTTCTGAAGAAGAATTGATGTACGGGGCTACTTTAACACCTTCTTTAAAAGAAAAAGAAGCTATCTACCTTGCTGCTACTAAAAAATCTGGTAGCTGGAATGCTCATAACAACTTAGGTGCTGTTTATGTAGCAATGGCTATGGAAGGTAACAGCTCTGCTGGAGACAAAGCAATGGCTCAGTTAGAAATTGCTGCTAATAAAAATGCTACAGCTGAAGTACACGCTAACCTTGCATCTGTACAACTAATGAAAGGAAATCCTTACAAAGCACATGAGCACTTAACAAAAGCGACAAGCCTATCTGGTGACAATGCTTCTGGTGTAAATGGAGTAAGAGGTTCTGTACAAATTATGCTTGCTAAATATGGCGATGCTGTAAGATCTACTTCTAACGCAACTGATGACGCTACTAACCTTTTCAACAAAGGACTAGCACAGTTGCTTAACAAAGATTACCAAAATGCACTAGGTACATTTAAAGAGGCTGCTACTAAAGACAGCGAAATGGCTCTTGCATACTACGGTGCTGCTATCGCTAGTGCTCACACAGGAAACGAAGACGATGTTTACGATTACATCGGTCAGGCTGTTGAAGCTGATCCTGAGCTTAAGCAAAAAGCATTAGAAGATCTTGAATTTGCTACTTATGTAAGCAACGAACAATTCAGAAATCTTTTGAAATAATCATTAACTATAATGATGATAAAACCTGATCCCTCTGGGGTCAGGTTTTTTTGTTTATAACACAATAAGGCAGATTTAAGCAGTATATATATTTTGTCTTTAGTCAATCGAATGCTATTTTTACAGACCAATTTTTAAAGCTTTTAAAATGAGAGAAATTCAATTCAGACAAGCACTTGGCGAAGCCATGAGTGAAGAAATGAGAAGAGACGAAAAAGTCTTTCTTATGGGAGAAGAAGTAGCAGAATATAATGGCGCCTACAAGGTAAGTCAGGGTATGCTTGATGAATTTGGACCGGACAGGGTAATAGATACGCCTATCGCTGAGCTTGGCTTTGCCGGGGTTGGTGTTGGTGCTGCCATGAATGGCATCAGACCTATTATCGAGTTTATGACATTTAACTTCTCATTGGTAGCTATAGATCAGGTAATAAATAGTGCCGCAAAGATGATGTCTATGTCGGGTGGCCAATTCAATATTCCTATGGTGTTTAGAGGGCCAACCGGTAATGCCGGAATGCTTAGCTCTCAACACTCACAAAACTTTGAAAGTTGGTACGCAAATACTCCTGGCTTAAAGGTAGTTGTACCTTCAAATCCTTATGATGCCAAAGGCTTATTAAAGTCTTCAATCAGAGATGACGATCCGGTTATTTTTATGGAGTCTGAGCTCATGTATGGAGACAAAGGTGAAGTGCCGGAAAGCGAATACCTCATCCCTATTGGAGCTGCTGATATCAAGCGTGAAGGAAGTGATGTAACTGTAGTTTCATTTGGAAAATTAATGAAAGTAGCGCTGGAAGCTGCTGAAGAAGCTGCAAAGGACAACATTTCAGTGGAAGTGATTGATTTACGTACAGTAAGACCTATCGATTATGCCACTGTTGTTGAGTCAGTAAAGAAAACAAATAGACTGGTAATAGTAGAAGAGGCCTGGCCACTGGCTGCGATTAGCTCAGAAATTACTTATCACATACAAAAGCATGCGTTTGATTACTTAGATGCACCAATCCATAGAATCAACAGTATGGATGTACCTTTGCCTTATGCACCGACATTGATCGATGCAATTCTACCTAATACAAAGCGTACAGTACAGGCTATAA
>NZ_SMMD01000369.1 GCF_009711475.1 Fulvivirga aurantia | reverse complement strand
ATTATGAGTAGTAATTTAGAATTCCCATCGGTTATGATTAACCCATAGATCAAGAATGCGATTATAAGTAGGGTTGATAAAATAGAAGAATAGAATTCAAAGCTTTTAATAAATATTTGAAAACTAAGTTTAACAGATGTAACCCGATTATCAATTTGTCCAACTATATAGGTTTTCCTTGTTTCGCTGTCCTCAAATTTTCTCGTCTCTTTGATTGTAATGTTATTTCCGTTGACAGAGAACTTATATCTTTTCTTTTCAAGATCTGACTGAAGTTCTATTCCTTCGTCTTTCTGCCAATTGGTACTTAGCCGATTGATAAGTTCATTTACGTCTCCCAAATATTCCAGCTCGAATTGTTCGTTTAAACCCAGAAGTTTGTAGAATTTCTGCATTTTAATATTCTATAACGCCCCTGAAAAGAGTAGTTTGTTTACTTGTTTTAGAGGCATAAAACTAGCACGATTTGGGTTTAGAACCTACTTGTCTGCCAAAACGTATGTATAGGCAGAGTTCCGCAAAATGCAGCTTGCAACACCCCGACATTACAAGTAGTCCACAAGCTAAGAGATGAAAGCGGCTATGAAATACTAACCCAAAACGTGCGGGCTAGGAGTTTACCCGACTTCTGGTGGACACCAAAGTCTTAAAAGACTTCGCACGGTGAAGGCAAATGCCCCATTACAGCATGTTGGTAAGTCGTTATTGAACTAATAAGTCGGACAACTCCTCATCTTGTATTCTAAAAATCATAGTGCGATCATGTCCACTCCAGTTTCCTGTGGGTGGAACTGCCCAGTTATAATCAGTATTTGAATTGGCTTCGTTAATGGAATCTTGAATTTCAAGTTTTCTTTTGAGCAAAAAGCTGTCAAAATGAGTTACATAGAATACTATGAATTGTTCAGATGAGTCATATTCTGTTCCAGTAATAAACATGCTATCTAATGGCTCATCTTTTTTTGTCAAGTAATTTTTCACTTCTTTCCAGGCTTGAAATGTTAATGAGTCATTGGACTGAAAATCTGACACTAATGGAAATTCAATGTCAGAAATATAAATAATTGGTTTGTCAATTGTTTTATTGCACGAAATAAGAACGGAAGAAATGAAAATCGTTAATGGATAGATAAAATGTCTCATTTATATGCTTGCCTACGCCCGGTTAGCACGCGTATATCCTTCGGAATAAATTAAGATGCAAGCTAATTAATTCCATGTATTGGAAAAATAGTAGAGACCTTAACAAGAAATTTCTATGCACCGCAAGAAGCTAAAGAAGACCTTCACTTCACAGCTAAAAAATAACAAATACAGAATGAGTGAGAGAGAAGCAGTCACAAACCAGCAATGCACTTTAGCATACGCGCTGCAATACAATCTTACCGTTAATTTTCTGTCTTTATGTTAAATAATTTCTTAGTTCGTGCGGTATCTTTTGTCGAGATAATTATTGCACCTCGCTGCCCTAATTCTCCAAAGAGTTTAGTAGCTGACTCTGGTTTTAAATAAGATATTTCTTCAATATAGCTCTTAGGTACTTTTTTAAGGCTATTCATATCTACATCATGATAATCCATCATCAAGCCAAATTTAAAGGTCGTATCATGTGCTATAATTGAATCATACTTGTTGTCAAAAAATAGAGAATCTAAAAATTCGTAAACGCTAGGCTCTTCCAATTCAACTTGTCCGGATGAAATCGATGGAAATAAACAAATTGCAGCTAATAATATAAGTATTCTTATAGGCATCACTCTAATAAACGGTAACGGTCAAATATAAGAATAGTGTGGATTTTCGGAGTGATATATTGTCTGCTCACATCAAAGTTTATTAGGAGTAAAAAATGCTCAATTTAAGCCACTGAGCCCGCATTACGCTTATATAATGTTGTATGCCGTTGTAACTCATTTGGGTATATTTTTCAAACTAGGGTTGTCCTTAGTGTAATATTCACCTACTACTAAGTCAGAGTTGTTAAGCTCATCTGTTATGTAGGAAGTTGTATAAATCATTTGATAACTAGATGGATCATATGAATCAACCCTTTCAATTAATAACTTTTGTAGGTTTTGAGCCCTT
>NZ_SMMD01000299.1:717-1625 GCF_009711475.1 Fulvivirga aurantia | reverse complement strand
ATCTTGGTCTAAATGGCTTCACTTACTTTTTAATTACCTTTAATGACTCTCACGCCCTGTATCTTCTTCGGTTGGGAGTTTTCAACCCACCTGAACCTCTAAATTTCTCGAGCTTAGCTGTTTTAGCTATGGATGCAGATATCGATCGCGCCTCTCACTTTCTCGTTACCGCTACAATTATTGATTCAGTTATCTACCAACATAAGGTTCGACTGCATTACCACGAAGAGCCGAATACTCAAAATAGGATTGGAGGAGCTGAAGATTATTATTTTAGCTTAGCTGATACCTTAGCAACCAGCACACTTGTGATACAAAAAGACGGTCAGATTGTTGGAGATAATCTGGCTGATGTAAAGTAAAGTCTGCCTGAAAACACAATTACTTTTTGCATCAATTTTAGTTATTGTCCTTTTCTCCTGTAAAAGTCAAAGTAATACCTAAATGAACTTACAAACAAATCATCAGTTTCTTATCAGGATTTTAAAGTCTTTGCTAAAGAACATGACAATCCGGAATGGGAATGCGAAGAGTTGAAAAGCCTTCTGCAATAGCTCACTCCCCATTGAACCCTTCAAGCGTAGTCGAGAGCTATTTTCTTAGAGATTGCGGGTCAAGCCCGCAATGACAGAGCAAATCTTAACAGACACTATATAAACTAGTTATTGTGAGGCATGAGGCAATCTTATTCAAAATATGATATATCGATTTAGACCTTCACTATAAGCGTCATCCCTACGTTGGTAGGAATCTTCTGTCAATACTGATTAAAGATCCTTCGCTAGGGCTATGGGTGACAATTTATAAATAAAAAAGCCTCCTAATCCTGTGAGGGTTAGTAGAGTTTACCCTCTGGTCTTCTCGAGCGTAGTCGAGAGAACTTTGCAGATTTTAATTCGAATTAAAAT
>NZ_SMMD01000299.1:0-707 GCF_009711475.1 Fulvivirga aurantia | reverse complement strand
ATGAGATTTGAGATTCCCTTATAATTTATTCTGCTGCACTCCATAAATTGAGGGAATGACGGCAGGGTTAAGTGGTAGAGTCCGCAATGACAATATGTAAATATGCATTTTATTTGAAGCGTCATCCCTGCGTAGGCAGGGATCTTATATCAATACTGATTAAATATCCTTCGCTAGGGCTATGGATGATGCTTTGAAATAAAAAAGCCTCCTAATCAGGTGAGGCTTAGAGAGTTTGCCTTCTGGTCATCTCGAGCGTAGTCGAGTGAACTGTGAAGTTCGATACTTCAATTAAAAGTTCCCTCCACAAGGTCGGGATGACTTGCTAGAAGATACTTGCAATTAGCTTCTGTTGTTAGCAACATTCGTCAGACCACTCAAAGTGGTCAGACGAGTGAGTTTCTTAATGAGATTTGAGATTCCCTTATAATTTATTTCGCTGCGCTCAATGAATTCAGGGAATGACGGCTAAGAGAAAATAGTGAGAAGCTTAGCAGTGACAGGATCTGGTCATCTCGAGCGTAGTCGAGAGAACTTTGAAAAAAGCCAGTGGTACTTCTTAAAGATTGCGGGTCAAGCCCGCAATGACAATATGTGAGTATGCATTTTAGTCTGAAGCGTCATCCCTGCGTAGGCAGGGATCTTCTGTTAATACTGATTAAAGATTCTTAGCTTGCACTACCGATGACGCATTTAGTTAATATATT
>NZ_SMMD01000733.1 GCF_009711475.1 Fulvivirga aurantia | reverse complement strand
AGTAGTTTTTTACGAAAGGCACCTTTTATAGAAATTGGAATTTTATATTTTTTTAAATAAATTGTTATGTTATCTATAGTTTAAAGTAAAGGCTGGTGTTAAAACTACTCGCAAACCTCTCGCTCAAGCAGGCAGCATTATGCCTTATGCTTTTGGCTTTATTTATTATCCCTGATAATAGTAATGCTCAATCTTTTATCACCACTTGGGAGATTCTCAATGATGGTGATCAGATTACAATCCCGACAACCGGAGCCGGTTACAATTATAATGTCGATTGGGGTGACACCAATTCCGATTCGGGTGTTACAGGTAATATCAGTCATGTTTATGCCACTGCAGGCATTTATACGGTATCGATATCCGGAGCATTTCCTCGAATATTCTTTAATAATGGAGGAAGCAAAAACCGAATTCTTAGTGTAGAGCAATGGGGTAGTATAGCCTGGACATCTATGGCAGGGGCATTTCGTGGTTGTACAAACTTATCTATAAATGCCGCAGATACTCCCGACTTGAGCGGGGTAACGGACATGAGCTCAATGTTTAGAGGGGCAACCAGTTTTAATCAAGACATAAGCAGTTGGGATGTAAGTACCATTACCGATATGAGTCTCCTGTTCCGAGATGCGACTTCTTTTAACCAACCACTTGATAGTTGGGATGTAAGCAGCGTAACAAATATGAGTAGCATGTTTTTTGGTGCAGGAGTGTTTAATCAAGACTTACCAAGTTGGAACACAGCAAATGTTACAAATATGAGCACCATGTTTAGAACGGCATTTGACTTTAATGGAGACATCACCACCTGGGATGTCTCCAGTGTAACGAACATGAGTAGTATGTTTGTATTTGCCTCAGCCTTTAACCAACCGATTGGAAGTTGGAACACAGGTAGTGTCACTACTATGTTTAGAATGTTTCAGGTCGCAGGAGCTTTTAACCAAAATATTGATAGTTGGGATGTAAGTAGCGTTACCACTATGCAAGAGATGTTCAGCTCTGCCAGAGACTTTAACCAGCCACTTAATAGTTGGAATGTGAGTGCCGTTACTACAATGAGACTCATGTTTGCCGATGCTGATGACTTTAATCAAGACCTCAACAACTGGAATGTAAGTAATGTCACCAACATGAGTGGTATGTTCGACAGGGCTTCTGCTTTCAATGGAGATATTTCTACATGGAATGTGAGTGCCGTTACTACAATGAATTCATTGTTTGATGGTGCCAGCAGCTTTAACCAACCCATCGGTGCCTGGGATGTATCTTCAGTAACCGACATGTTTAGGATGTTCAGTTCTTCTGCTTTCAATCAGGATATAAGTGGTTGGAATGTGAGTGCTGTTACAAATATGAACAACATGTTTACTTTCTCTGCATTTAATGGTGATATCAATAATTGGAATGTAAGTAGTGTTACCAGAATGCGGAATGTGTTTACTGGGGCGGTATTTAACCAGCCATTGAATAATTGGGATGTCAGTAATGTAACAGACATGACCTCAATGTTTTCAAGTGCCGGGGAATTTAATCAGGACATATCCGGCTGGAATATAAGTAATGTGCAGTTTGCCAGTAATATGTTTTCTGGCGCCACATCTTTCAATCAAGATATATCCTCATGGGATGTTTCTGGTATTGCTAACATGTCTGGTATGTTCAATTTGACTTTTGCTTTCGATCAGGACCTTGGTGCATGGGATATTTCTAATGTGACAAGCATGACGGGCATGTTTAATTTCTCAGGTATATCTGTTGCTAATTATGATAATACACTTATCGGTTGGGACTCTCAACCATCAGTACAGCCGGGAGTTGAGTTGGGCGCAATTGACGTCTTTTATTGCAACGGTGAGACAGCCAGAAATAGCTTAATAGCCAAAGGGTGGACAATTAATGATGGAGGTCTGTTGTGCCCCAGTGGAGAAATTGCCATGTATGACGGACCTAATGTTTCTTCAACTGAAATACTTGATGGACAAGCCACAGCTATTGACTTTGGCTATCAGGTGCAAGGGAGTGGAGTCAATCGAACGTTTACCATAGAAAATCAAGGTACCGCAGTCCTCAACATATCAGGGGTGACTATTTCTGGGACTGAATTTATCGTAAACTCGACCGTGCCAACGACTGTGGCGCAGGGATCTTCAGAACTCTTGGATATTCTATTGACCGGCTCTAGTGTTGGGACTTTTACTGAAACAGTCACTGTAAATAGTGATGATACAGATGAAGCCAGTTTTGACTTTACCGTAACAGGAACCATTACAGCCACACCTGAACCAGAGATAGCGATTTTTGATGATCTTTTAACTAATGAAATAACAGATGGTCAAATTGCACCTGTGGACTTTGGCAGTTCCCCTCAGGGTAGTGATCTCACCAAACAATTACGGATTGAAAATAAAGGAACGAGCGACTTAAATATTTCAGGTATTTCAATCACAGGTTCTGTTTTTAGTAACTCAACAACAATTTCTGCGCCCATAGCACCTGGCACTTCTGCCACTATAGATGTAATACTAGATGCTTCAACAATTGGGGTCTTTACCGAAACTATAACCATTACAAACGATGACCTGGACGAACCAAATTTTACTTTTGATTTAACGGGAGAAATAACTAATCCTCCAACGGCTGAAATATCAGTGTTTGTTGGTGCTGATGATAGCGGCACATTTATAACCAATGGGCAAGCTGCGGCTATCGACATGGGATCAACCACACAAGGGACAGACATTTCACAGGTTTTTACTTTGGCAAATGGAGGATCAGCAGACCTTGTTGTAGATCCGATTTCTGTGAGCGGCTCGGCATTTTTATCAGTAACTGCGACACCAATTGTTGTACCTGTTGATGGTACTATTAGGAATTTCACAATTACACTGGATGCCTCTGGGCCAGGCACATTCAATGAGACGGTAACGATAGCCAACAATGACCCAACTGACAACCCATTTACTTTTTCAATAACAGGTACGGTTTCCTCATCTTCTGCACCTACAATAAGTGGTTTATCAAACATAGCTATAGACGAGGATGGTGATACAGGAGAAATCTCATTTACAGTAAATGATGCAGATACCAATGTAGATGACCTGATTGTTGATGCTATTTCTGATAATTTATCTCTGGTGGACAATATTACTTTGGCGGGGACTGGTAGTAATCGCACGTTAAGAATTGTCCCTTTGCCAGATGCTTTTGGCACTGCCACCATTACTGTTACAGTTGACGATGGCTTCAATGTAACATCAGAAGATTTTGTAATTACAGTAAATGGGGTCAACGATATACCCCAAATTACCGGGCAAAGAAGTTTATCAACAGCTCGCAATACTGCGATAACATTAGGCCTCGCTGATCTCATCGTTTCCGACCCGGATAACAATTACCCAGCTGATTTTACACTAAATATCTCATCAGGCAGTAACTATACCTTAAGTCAGAGTGATATAATTCCGAATGATGGATTTACCGGAAGCCTAACAGTACCTGTTGCAGTAAATGACGGTGTAGATGATAGCCCGACTTTTGACTTAGAAATAACAGTTACCAACGCAGAGATCGTAGTAACGGCAGCCGGTCAAAGTCAATTAAATGGGGGGGTGATCAGCTTTGAAGATGCGCTGGTAGGTACAGAGGAGCTGAGCCAACTTGTCATAGAAAACACAGGATCAACCATACTAACGATTACTGATGTTTTAGTGGAAGGAGAAGACTTCAGTTTAGAAAGTCAGATTCCAGATCCATTAGCACCAGGAGAGAACACGACTTTAATGCTTGCTTTTTCTCCGTCTTCGATAGGTCCAAAGTCGGCAATACTTACCATAGAAAGTCTCGAAGCTCAGGACTTTATCATTACACTTACAGCAAGTGGCCTTGAAGATATTCCACAAATTGAAGTAATCAATGTGGTGACGGTACAACCCAACAATAAGCATGATTTTCTAGAAATAAGAAACATTGAGTTTTATGATGTAAATCAAGTGTATATCTACAGCAGGTGGGGAGATGAAGTGTTTAAAACTGCAAATTATAATAACACCGATAATCGATTTGTCGGAAACTCAACAGATGGTGATGAGCTTGCCGAGGGTACATACTACTATGTAATAGACCTAAACGGGCAGGATGTAATAAATGGCTTTTTCCTATTAAGAAGATAACATGAAAGCAAAATACCTTTATCTCGCATTAATAGTTTTCCTGCTGAAGACCTCTACCGGCTATGCACAGCAAGACCCGCTTTATAATTTATATGCCTTTAATCAATTTATGATCAACCCTGCCTACGCAGGTATTTACAATAACTTCAATGCCAATTTAATCACCAGGAAACAATGGGCTGGAATTGATGGCTCACCATTGACCAATATGCTTTCTATGCATAGCTCAATTGCTGATAAATTTGGAGGAGGTATTTTACTGATCAACGACCGGCTTGGTGTAAATAACAATACAGAAGCGCAATTGGCTTTTTCTTACAAACTCTTTAGTGGCGCAAAGACTTTGGCTTTTGGCGTGCAGGGAGGGCTAATAAATTACAGTTATGACTACGGAAAGTTAAACCTGGCTTATGTAGATGATGAGGGTTTGGATATGAATAATGAGCAGTTTAGTAAGGCAAATTTTGGTACCGGCATTTTCTACATGACAGATAAATTTTACCTGGGCCTATCAGTGCCCAGAATATTAAGTGTAAAGGTTGAGGATGGTGTCAGCAGCAGCACAAGATACAAGCAGCATTATTACCTGAGTAGCGGAGCGATTATTAAATTTCGTTCTGTTTCAGAGGTTTTATTGAAGCCCTCATTTTTAGTCAGGTATACAGCTAATGGTCAAATATCTGCAGATATCAGTTTTAGCGCCTTATTTGTAAATACGCTATGGGTTGGTGCTACACTCAGAAATCTAAGCGGCATAGGTATAATTACGCAGTTGCAGGTAAGTGACGCATTTCGCTTTGGCTATTCTTTTGAGCTACCAACCAACCAGCTGGTAAAAGATAACTTTGGCACCCACGAGCTCTCTCTAATACTTGAACTCAATCTTTTCAAAAATCAGTATGAAATTGATCGTTACTTTTAGTGCGATAATTTCTCAAGCAGTACAATTTGTACTAATTAATAATTAGTTAATTAAAACATAATAGCCAGCCTTCTATACTCAAATCAAGTTGCCCGTAATTTGTACTTTACCAATATTTGAGTTGTCATGAAGAAATGGTTTTTAGGCTTGAGGCTGAGGCTTAAGCTGCTCTTAGCTTTTGGGTCTATCCTATTGATGTCTGTTTTGCTTACCGCAGTTGGCATTACCACGATAAGAAAGGTGATTAATTACAATGAGCTTACAGAAGACATTGAAAACTTCAACATTTCTACCCTGAAGATGTCGCGCCACGTGCAGGAGTTTGCCGATCGTGGTTTTAAAAAAGAAGCCTTTCTTAAAAATCAGAAAAGCCAATCGTTAGAAGAATATCAATCAGAATACCATAAACTAAAAGCAGTATCTGATAAAATCAGAACCCATGAGTTTTTTGAGAAAGTTGAGAGAAAGAAAAACTACGATTCTTTAGCGGCATTACTGAATAAATATAATATCGATGTTTCAGCATTGGTGTCATTGTATGAAGAGCGTGGCTTCAAAGATTATGGCGTAGAGGGAGCTTTGAGGTCAGCCATACATGATGTGGAAAAGTCAAGCTTCCCTTATGACAAAACCATCATGCTTACATTAAGAAGGCATGAGAAAGATTTTTTCCTGAGAAAAGACCTCAAATATTTAGATAGGTTTAATCAGTCGATTAATGATTTTACCTTCCAAATTGATACGGTAGGAGGGGTTTGGATAGACTCGCAGCAGGAAATGCTTGCTTTAGTAAGTAACTATAGAAGTAAATTTAATCACATCGTTGACCTGGAACAAAAAATAGGGTTAGATACACAAACAGGTGTTTTAGGGAGTATTAATACTACTTATGCCGAAATTGAAGAACTACTAAACCGACTTACAGCTGATGTAAAGTCTCGTAATGCAGCGATCGTAAACCAGGCTATGATATTGCTAATAACGCTTTTGGTATTTCAAGTCGTTGTTGGGTTTATACTCGTGGTGTTTTATGCTAACTTATTAACTAAGGCCATTAAAGAAATAAAATTTGCCTTGGTTAGTTTATCCAAAGGCTCTTTTCCCGAAAAGCTTGTCACACGTACTAGCGATGAGGTGGCAGAAGCCAAGTATGCCCTCAACAATTTGGTTGATCGCATAAAGGCTGCGGTGAGGTTTTCTACAGATCTTGGTAAAGGCAACCTAAATATCGAATATGATAGCCGGTACGATGATGATGTGCTTGCCACGGCTATTATCAAAATGAAAGATCAGCTTGTGGAGGCAGAAAATAGGCAGTCGGTTGTAAACTGGACCAACGAGGGCATGGCCAACTTCAGCGAAATTTTAAAAAATGAAACGGAAAGTTTAGAAGTTTTAGGGGATCAGATTATTAGACAAATGGTGCGGTATCTCCATGCCAACCAAGGTGCTTTATATATTCTTGATCAGGAGCAGCAAGACCTCGAGCAAATAGCTACTTATGCTTACGATAAGAAAAAGTATGTAAATGGTAGAATTAAAATTGGACAAGGGTTGGTGGGCCAGTGTGTGCTGGAGCGTGACTATATTCACATGACAGACATTCCACCAGATTTTATCAATATTACTTCAGGCTTAGGAGAGGCCACCGCATCAAATATTCTGATCGTTCCGCTTATGATCAGAGAGAATGTGATGGGCGTGATTGAGTTAGCCTCTTTTAC
>NZ_SMMD01000104.1 GCF_009711475.1 Fulvivirga aurantia | reverse complement strand
GATTATTCCAAAAATTGAATTCTATAATCGATGATTTCAGATACTAAGAATTGAATAGTATGGCATTGACAGGATATTTTACGGAGATTGAAAAGGCCCCACAAGTTTTTAATTTAAATCAAGGGGTGGATATGTGAGGTTAGTGCTCCTGATAGCTATAGAGACTAATCCCCATTACTCATAGCTGGCCGTTAACCATAATTATTTACCAATGAGGTTAGAACCTAACTGGAAATTTAAGAATCTAGATAATTTAGAGAAAACTAACTGGGCTGAACCACCTTTTGGTAGTAAACTTGTTCAAACCATCCATAAACTGAGGAAGGTGCCGTTAAACGAATTCGAGGTTGAGGACATGAGGATTATGATAGGTCAGAATATTAGCCTTAAATTTTTAATTCCACTCGCAATTGAACAACTCCAAATTGACCTGTTTGTAGATGGTGACTTATTCGAGGGTGACCTTCTTCAAGCCGTATTAGAGGTTGATGATAGTTTCTGGATGGATAA
>NZ_SMMD01000019.1 GCF_009711475.1 Fulvivirga aurantia | reverse complement strand
ATAAGTTCTTAACCGTTTTAAGTACATCGTTAAAGCGCTGAGGATCAACTCTGTTGAGTTTAAACATTGCCTCTTCTCTTGGTAAACCCTTCACATCTACTGTAAAAGTTTCTCTGATCTTCTGGCCCAACTGACCCTGCCATTGGGCTGAGTCCATGACAACGATCATTTCACCTGCACGGCCGCTTGATTTTGGTAAAAGGCCTTTTTCTCGTTTGCCGGAATTGCCGCTGCATGC
>NZ_SMMD01000057.1 GCF_009711475.1 Fulvivirga aurantia | reverse complement strand
CTTCACTTGGCAGGTTTTTGCTGGTTATCTTAACGTAGTCGTTACAGGCCTTCTTATAACGCACCTTTTTCGAAAATATGTAAAGACTAACAACTGGATAAGCTTTGGTATTTTCAAACTCGCAGGTCGAATATTACTGGGCTCACTAATCCTGGCGATTTTTTGGAATGCCATTACACTTCCCATCAATCACAACTTTTTTGCCATGGCTGGCGAGGAAAAGGAATTGACACCATTTTTAGTACTGATTATGACATTTAATTTAGGTGTTATTCTGGTTGGCTGGTCTTTGATCTATTTCACCTTTCAGTTTTTCTTCAACTTTAAGAAAA
>NZ_SMMD01000144.1 GCF_009711475.1 Fulvivirga aurantia | reverse complement strand
TTTTGTGTTGACTTGGTTTTTCCAGGGATCAAACTATCTAAGTGCTTATGGCTATGGAATAATGCACCGAATGCATCATGCCTATGCTGATACGCCAAACGATCCACATTCTCCAAAATATGATGAAAGTCTGTTTAAAATGATGTGGAAGACCAAAACCATTTACTCAGCGATCACGAGCAAGCAAATGAAAGTGGACGAACGATTTACTCAGGATGTTCCTGAATGGACAGCCTTCGATCGATTTGCAAGATCATGGGTATCTCGACTGCTTTGGGGAGCTATCTATGTAGCTATTTACTGGCAATTTGCTACCGTTTGGTGGTTATGGTTGCTATTACCTCTTCAGTTTTTATTGTCACCAATTCATGGCGCAATCATCAATTGGTTTGCTCACAAATATGGTTACAGAAACTTTACCGTAGGTGACACTTCAAAAAACTTTTTACCAGTCGATTTTCTGATGATGGGAGAGAGCTATCACAATAACCACCACAAACATGGACACAGAGCCAACTTTGGTGGAGTAAGATGGCATGAAATAGACCCTACTTACCAGGTGATCAAACTTTTTAACAAGTTAGGCATCATCAAAATGGCTAAAGAAAAGCAATTGGTACCTGCTGAAATGAAAAAAGCAGCTTAAACAGAACATCACAAAGCATAGAGAAGGCCTTCAGCAATGAAGGCCTTTTTTT
>NZ_SMMD01000653.1 GCF_009711475.1 Fulvivirga aurantia | reverse complement strand
AAGTGGGTGACCAACGCAGGTAAGCACGAAGCCCTCATCCAATTCTGCTTCTGAAAGACCCTCTTCCTCATCGAGTTTCACCTTACCGGAAATACACTTACCTCTACAGGCCGTACACAATCCACTCTGGCAAGAATAAGGTAAATCGATGCCCATATCTAGGGCGGTCTCTAAAATAGTGCTATCAGGCTCTACGGTAAACTTGTGCTCATCACCATCGTAGATCACAGTTACCTCTCTTGATACCACTTTTGAAGCTTCAGCGGGTTCTTCTTTTTTAAGTTCTTTGTCTATAGTACCGGCTACGAAGCTTTCCTTGAAAATATTGGCTTTAGGTATGTCTTGCTCATCCAAAAGGTTTTCAACGTTTTTCATCATTCCTTCAGGTCCACACATCAAATAGGTGGTATTTTCGGCACCCCAGCTAGGGATTCTTTCAAATATCTTTACGAGCATATCATGGTTCAGCAATCCGCTGTGCCCCTGCCAGTTCATAGGTGCATCATCCAATACATGGATCACGTGCAGTCTACCTTCATACTCAGCCTGCATTTTATCCAGTGTTTCTCTGAAAATGATGCTTTCTATATCTCTATTACAATAAATGAGGGAGATTATACTATCAGGCTCCTGAGATAGCATTGATTTAATGATTGACATCATCGGTGTGATTCCGCTACCCCCTGCAAACATGATGAGGTGACGTTTTTTACTTGTATCATACTCAGTGGTGAAAACACCCATTGGCTCCATCACCTTAAGTGTCTCGCCTACTTTTAAATTGTCCGGTAGCCAGTTAGACATCAAGCCGTTCTCCACACGTTTTACCGTCACAGCCAAATCATCGTCTGTAAATGGTGACGAGCACAAAGAGTAAGCTCTTCGTACCTCTTTGCCATCAACTGGTGTGATTAGAGTAAGAAATTGGCCCGATTTATAATTCACCTTGGTTTCGGGCTGCTCAAACACTATAGTAATAGCATCTTTAGTTTCATTGATAATTTCCTTGACCTTCAGGTCGTGATATCGGCTGCCGCCTGTTGATGCAGGTTTTTCTTCTGATCCTTTATTTTTCTTAAAAAAGCTAAATGCCATGTGTCTAAAAATTTAACCAATAAGTGAGTTTAAATACAATTGCCCGGCTTTTTGTCTTAAAATTACCAGGAAAATAATTATCTGTATAAACAACAAACAAGTCAGATACAGGTTTATACCTCCACTGAAACCTCGCATTGAGATTTACATTGTCTGCCTGCTCGTTGTATTGTACAAATGTAGTAAGGAATAATTGATCTGTAAACGTTAAATCAATTCTTGGTCCGATAAGCCAAAATTCTGTGTCCTCAAACGGTGCTGGAAAGCCGTGCAGATTATTGTAATCAATCGTCATAGCCACCAGACCATATGGTTGATACCTAAAATTTATCTGTGCCGTGGCATTGTACCTTTTACCATTGTAAAAACCTCCGTATGACATATCAAACTCACCTGATAGCACCTTCCTTGCGTCTGTTTCGTATGAGGCTCCTACGGTTGTCCACTCAAAATCTTCTCCCGACTGAAGCCGTAAACTATCAGGTACATCGGTTCCCGATGGGTCAAAATTTCGCCTAAGCTTTTGATAATCATATGACCATCCGATACTAAAATTGGA
This sequence comes from Fulvivirga aurantia, assembly GCF_009711475.1. GTDB lineage: Bacteria > Bacteroidota > Bacteroidia > Cytophagales > Cyclobacteriaceae > Fulvivirga > Fulvivirga aurantia. The sequence goes on along the minus strand of NZ_SMMD01000653.1, from coordinate 3,568 downwards.
CGTATTTTGATGCGTAAAATCATAATCCACACCAAAATCCATGTCGGTCTTATTAAATTCCATATCGGTACGATAGTTAAAGTCTATACCCGGGCCGTGTCTAACCAAGAAACTCGAGTTTTCAGGGTATAGATTTAAATCATTAAATGTACCTAGCCTTATGATGTCCCTTCTTTGTATAAATCCGGTTTCAGCATTAAAACCCTCTCCCAGTGCAGATGCAATCACGCGTAATTCCAGATTAGTGGTATTATAACCCAAAAACATCCCGGTTGAGAATGCATCATCTTTAGATTCTTCGTCTATCGATCTATGATAAAAAAAGTCTCCTTCCCATCGCCCATCCAGGGAGAGCAAATTATAATCAACTCCAACCACTCGGTTATATTTGGTAGTTGTTGAGACTTCTTCATTTCGCTCATAATCCAAAGCCTGACGATTGACCATAATTACCCCTACATTAGACCGGCCAAATACCCTACGTTGTATCACACCTACTGTGTAGTTTTGAGCAAGCAAGTTATAAGAACTGTCAACTTCACTTACACCTGTGAGCCGTGCTCCATCTTTACTCTTGGTTTGCATATTGAGCAATCCTATGCGCCAATCTTTACCTATTTTACCGCTTAACCTTGCTCCGTAGAGTATCGGTATTTGTAATTTATTCCCAGCTGTATCTTCCCCGATACCAATACGCCTGCTAAAAAATGGCCTTGATTGCCTAAATCCGCTTTCACCAAATAAATCCTGATTTTCCAGAAAGAACTGCCTACGCTCAGGGAAGAAAATCTCAAACCTACTCAGGTTAGTCACTTGCTGGTCTACCTCAACTTGAGAAAAGTCCGGATTTACTGTGAGGTCAAGGTTAAGTGAGCTACTCACACCAATCTTAGCGTCAAAACCGGCATTAACCTCTCTGTCACTTATATCTTCTTCAAAATCTTCACTGGTAGCTGCCGAAACATAGGGAATAAAGGCAATATTAGGCCCTGCCTTTTTTAAAGGTTCAGAGAAAATCAACCGACCGGAAAATGCAAAACTTGACGGTCTATACCCTTGTGGTACGGGCGCCCAGTTTGACTCCTCGTTGTTTTTTAAATCTTTTCTTAAGAAAATTATGTTCCATTCTCTATTTTCTTCGTCATAACGGACCGTCTTAAAAGGAATTTTCATTTCAAACTCCCACCTATCTCCAAAATCAGTTACTTCAGAAAACCACTTATTATCCCAATCATCCGACACCTCCCCTCCATTGGTAACCAACCCCTCTCTTCTCACGCCAAATGGTGTGATACCAAACGTAAAACCATTGGTATAATCATCGTATGGGTCAATGTAAACGCTTAAATTTTCATTTCTAGACCATGAGAAATCTCTTCTCAAAGATTGCATCACATGCTCTTTGTCAGAGTTTTCGTAACATATGCCAGCGATGTAAAGATATCTGTCATCAAAAGCGACCATTGTCACGGTTTGTGAGGTGGCCGACACGGAGTCGACAGGAAAGGTAAGGATAAAATTATCTGTACGATCGGCATTTTGCCAGTGTGGCTCATCGAGTTTTCCGTCTAGTGTTATGGGAGAAGTTAAACGGTCGGCAATGAGCTGATATTTTTGAGAATTTACCTGTGCCACAGATTGGCCTATAATACCAATTGAGAATAACAATAGACCTGACAGCAGTTTATTCATGATGGGGGCAAATCTATTTATTTTTGAAGATTTTAAGGTTTTAGAATAATGAAAATTACATAAGTGGGCTGCTGAGAATTTATTATTTTTGCAGCTTTTCAAACTCACAATGTAATCATGCAATTAAACGAGCTTACCGCTATTTCTCCGGTTGATGGAAGATACAGAAGACATACATCAGCATTATCAACATATTTGTCAGAGTATGGTTTAATCCGATATAGGGTTTTAGTAGAGATAGAGTACTTTATAGCGCTTTGTGAGTTACCCATATCACAGCTTGCTGAAGTAAAATCTGAACAGTATGATGCATTGCGTTCTATCTATAAAGACTTTTCTGAAGAAGATGCGCAGAGCATCAAAGACATTGAGAAGACAACCAATCATGACGTAAAGGCGGTAGAGTATTTCATCAAATCAAAGATGGAAGACATGGGTTTTGAAGATGTAAAAGAGTTTGTTCATTTCGGTCTTACCTCTCAGGATATCAATAATACAGCCATTCCGCTTTCGCTAAAAGAAGCTGTGGAAAATATTGTATTGCCGCTGGTAGAAAATGTAAGCAATACAATAGCCTCATATGCCAATAAGTGGGCGGATATACCCATGCTTGCCAAAACTCACGGTCAACCTGCCTCACCTACAAGACTTGGAAAAGAGTTTATGGTGTTTAAAGCACGAATCGATAAACAACTTTTCTTATTAAAGGAAGTGCCACACAGCGCCAAATTTGGAGGAGCAACCGGTAATTTTAATGCACATCATGTAGCTTATCCCGATACCGATTGGGTGCAATTTGGCAATGATTTCGTAAGAAACCACCTGGGTCTTGAGCGTAGCCACCCCACAACACAAATAGAGCATTATGATAACATGGCTGCTCTGTTTGACGGTATCAAACGTATAAATACCATACTCATAGATTTTAGTCGAGACATTTGGCAATACATATCTATGGGGTATTTCAAACAAAAGATAAAAGAAGGTGAAGTCGGTTCGTCTGCCATGCCGCACAAAGTGAACCCAATCGATTTTGAAAATGCCGAAGGCAACCTGGGAATGGCTAATGCTATTTTTGAGCATCTTTCTGCCAAATTGCCTATCTCCAGATTACAAAGAGACTTAACAGACTCTACTGTGCTTCGAAACATAGGTATTCCATTATCTCATACAGTTATAGCTTTCAACTCCCTGGCCAAAGGTCTTGGTAAGATTGAGTTAAACGAGACAGCGATTAATAATGATCTTGAAGATAACTGGGCAGTAGTAGCTGAGGCAATTCAGACGATATTAAGGCGCGAAAACTACCCTAAACCTTACGAAGCACTGAAAGGCTTAACAAGAACAAACTCAAAAATTACCAAAGAAACCATACACGAGTTTATTGATACTCTTGAGGTTGATGGTGAGTTGAAAAGTTCTTTAAAAGAGATTAGCCCTATGAATTATACGGGAGTATAATCAAGTTTCGAGTTGTGAGCCATTAGTTTCGAGGTTATTACTCAAAGCTAATAACTCGTAACTCGAAGCTCTTACTACCCTACAAAATCACCGGTGAGTGCGCGACATTCTTTACGCTTTTTCTTGAGCTTGAACTTCCAAAAAGGACCGTTTTTAAAGGTGAGTCGTAATTTGGCAACCATATTATGCCAAAAGCGATCAAACTCATTCATATAGTTTCCACCGTACTTGGTCTTCTGCTTCGTCTGGATCACATAGCGAAAGCCCATGTCTTTGTACACGTCTTCCATACATGGGTTACCAATCAATAGCCCTTTCGGGCTGTTTTTCACCCATTCAATAGGTTTCTTGTTTTTATAGTTCTTGTGTTTTGGTTTGTATTTAGGTGAGTTGGTGGTAGTGCCGGTGTCTCCAA
>NZ_SMMD01000158.1 GCF_009711475.1 Fulvivirga aurantia | reverse complement strand
AATTCACGACCTTGTTGTGTGGCTTCTTGTATTGTAATGTTCTCAGCAATGGTAGTATTAAAGAGTTTATTAGGATAGGTTTCTTTTAACCACTCATACATGTCAGAATGTATTGCGGTATTTCTTCTGTATCGTGTGACAATGATTCCTAATAAATCAATCCGGGGGTTCAGCTTCTCTTTGAACAGATCAATGTACTCTATGATATTATGTATACCATTTGCAGCAAATGAATGAGCTTCTGTTGGTATCAACACATAATCACTAGCAGCAAGTGCGTTCTGAACCACTATTTCCCTGTTAGGAGGCAGGTCAAGTATAATGAAATCAACTTTCTTCTTTATCTGATCAAGAAGTAGCTTCAGTATTAATCTGGGGTTCTCTAGCTCGAACTCCTGATCTTTTTTTACTGAGTCGATAAAACCGACAGGAGTTAGTCTCGGGTCTCCGCCTATTAGCACCAGGTTATCATTTACCTTACTAGCGATTACTTTTTTATGCATAAAAATACAATCGAATATATTTCGATCACCACACTCTATATCCAGACTCAATGTAAGATCTGCCTGTGGGTCTAAGTCTACGAGTATAACTTTGTATCCCTTCCGTGAGAGTATACTGGCTAGCGCATTGGCACTTGTGCTTTTTGCCACGCCTCCTTTTTCATTTGCTATTGAGATTATCATGTATATGTGTGTTAACTGTGATATCATAGATATGTAACTCTACGTCAGTTATTAGATGATATCTGTGATATTTGAC
>NZ_SMMD01000118.1 GCF_009711475.1 Fulvivirga aurantia | reverse complement strand
AGTACTATTGAGATTGTAGCTAATGATTCTCAATACGACACCCTGTACCTGAGAGAGTTTGCTACCGAGCAGATCATTACCACAATACCCACCCAGTCAACTAAAAGTAAAATCTCATTCTCCTCAGATAGAGCAAAAATTGTATCTATTACTACTGATAAAGATGATTATGTCTTCCTAAAACTGATAGAGCCCGGAAGGTCTTATACGTTAAAAATAAAAGACCTTGCCATTATAACTCCTTCTGTCGCTGATTCCCTGAGTAATTACATATGGCAAAGTGGTAATCGCATGTTTAAGCTACACGCTGAAGTAATTCAATATGGAAAACCTTCTCAGGTCCTTGAATTATATGATAGTCTCATACAAACCAGACAAGCTCAAATCGAAGCTCTCAAAAATCAACTTTCGGATAACGAACTGCAGCTATTGTTAAAGCAAAACACCTCCAGAGCACATGGCTTCCTGTTTTTTTACGGAAGAGAACTGCAAGAACTGACTCCTAACGATGATTTCTTCACTTTCGTGAAAAATATAGACCTCAAAGATGAAATGTACATTTACAATTTCCCT
>NZ_SMMD01000393.1:326-2301 GCF_009711475.1 Fulvivirga aurantia | reverse complement strand
TAATAAACTTATTTCGTTTTTAGATTCGTTTTCAGAGGTCAGATCGCACGATGACAAAGCAAGTGCTACAAAAATTGTTATTATCCTTAACATAGTCTTAGGTTTTAGATAAATAACTTTTAGGGAGATGAAAGTCACAAAATTTATTAAAACCTTTCCTTCCTTACGACATCACCTTCGGCATCATAAAATTTCCAGGTTCCTGATTTTTGATCGTTTCTAAAACGGCCTTTAACGATTACATTGCCTGCGCTGTCATATTCAAAGTATCGGCCATGTTTTTTACCATTTTTAAGAGACACCTCATACTTCAATTGACCATTAGCGTAGTAGTCATCCATGGTTTTGTCGGTGAGGTCATCAGGCAAAATATCATCAATGGCGATTGACTCATCGTCATTTTCCTCCTTCAACACCTCTTCCTCAGCAGGCGTATCAATAGCAAAGAGATTAGTAAGATCAGCTGATTTTTTTCTTCCTGCAAACTCAACTACAATCGTATGGCCCAATAAATTGTCATTGGGTTTGAATTGTACACCGGCCATCGGAAAACTCTCGAAATACGTCTTGTTTTCTTTTACAACCTGCCAGTATTCGTTAGTGAGTATCTTTTCGCTATCGGTGATAAACTGCTCAGCATTGATGTACATAAATACCGATGCCTTAGTATCAAACCTGTCCATATGATCTGCAAAGGCTTTGTTGTTATTCAATGTACTACCCGAGCTGTAGTGATTGATGATTTTTCCTAATGTCTTTGGCGTATTGCTAAACACCACATAGTCGTCAAGTACGGTGTAGTAAGGTTTGTCAATTTTAGAAAAGGCCTTGCCAAACATGATTTTGAAAAATCCTTTAACTGATAAAAAATGTATTTGATGCCCTTTGTATTCTATGCCCCTAAACTTAACGGGAGTCTTCTTTTTAATTTGATTTTTAATATATTCTAATCTCTCGGTAGCATCCTCTTTGTCATTATGCCTTATAGCTACAGCAAACTCAGCAGCTCGCGTATTTGCTTCTGCATGTAGTTGTATAATGCCTATTTCATCATCAATCCAACTGAGGAAGTCTTTCTCCAGACTGATGTTCAGGAATTTCTCCAGTTTCTCTTTGTTTGATTTGTAGTCCGGTTCGGTGATGGTGGCTTCAAGGTTTTTATAAAACTTCTCTGCATCATCAAAACCAAAAGTCATGAAAAAGGAAGTGTTTTCAGGGGCAATAATCGGTAGTCTGATTTCGCCTTCACCAGAGCGCTGCAAAGCTCCCAGTAGAGTAGGGATGGAGTCCAGAATATTGCTATTTCCCTCAAGCTGAAGGAATGCATCATCAGTAGACAAGGCGGTACCGGTATATTTCGTGGAATTAAGGAAGTCTAGCATCACAGATTCCTCCTCTGTCAACCACTGATCGATGTATTTTAAAAAGAATTTATGCTGCAAATAGACCCCGATATTATCCTCACCGCCCATTTGTTTGTTGATGTCAATGAAATCCAGATCTCGGGCAATTTTGGGCTCAGCCAGCTGATCTATGGAATTTTCTATAAGGGTATGAGTGGTAGAAAATGCCAAAAGATTATCATTGATCGTAAGGTATAATCGTGTAGTAGATCCTTCAAAGGCCAATTCTGTGATCTCACTGCCGTGAAAATCTCTTGTATAAACCTGCGTGCCTTTATCTGTAAGTTTATCTATGTAGTTTTTTATGAATTGTAGTTTCGTTGCTTTCTGTAAATCAGCTACATAAAGAAAGTCGTACTCATCTCTTCTTACCTCATGCATAGAGATAAGCATGGGCCGGGCCATTACCATTTCCCAAAGGGTTTCATTGTCTTTCATCTCCAGATTGAGACTATCGATACTTTGCCCAACCTCAGCGAAGTAAGTGTTCGTTTTAAGGTAATTCCAGATCTTATTTGATGTAATTTCCTGCCACTGAGCAAAAGGGTCTTCAAGTTCAATTATAATCGAAG
>NZ_SMMD01000393.1:0-114 GCF_009711475.1 Fulvivirga aurantia | reverse complement strand
GTTAAGTTTTTATTTTTTTGATCAATGTGTCTTGAAGTGATTAATTACCCTTACCAAGCCTCAAAAGCTTAGTAAGGGTAGTAAGGAGTTATTTAACCTTCCTAATCCTCAAAG
>NZ_SMMD01000303.1 GCF_009711475.1 Fulvivirga aurantia | reverse complement strand
CCCTATATCTCTGAAAGTATTGCTTAATGGTCAATTAGAATTCATGAAATCACATGGGTTTGAAGTGCATACAGCAAGTGCGAACGGAAAAGAAGTAAAAGAAATAACAAGATATACAACTCATCACCAAATAGGTTTTACTCGCACAATAAGTCCGTTTAAGGATCTGATAGCCTTGATACAGCTTATCAGGTTAATGAAAAAAATAAATCCTGATATAGTTCATACTCATACTCCAAAAGCAGGACTACTCGGCATGATAGCAGCCTGGGTTTGTAATGTACCTATACGCATGCATACCGTAGCTGGTATGCCGCTTATGGAGGCAAGAGGTATCTCCAAACACATTCTTAAAATTACTGAGAGAATAACATATAAATGCGCTACGAATGTATATCCTAACTCTTTTAAACTTAGAGATTGGATTACTAAAGGCTTCAAAAAATACAATAAGAAAACTAGGGTTATAGCTAACGGAAGCTCTAATGGAATAAATGGAGATTATTTTTCATTAGAAAGTGATGTCAAAGCAAAGGCATGTGAGTTAAGATCGGAGCTAGATATACCTGATCAAGCATTAGTATATGTTTTTGTTGGCAGGCTGGTAAGAGATAAAGGTATTAACGAGTTGGTTGATGCATTTGTCAAATTTAATTCAGGGGTGGATAAAGAGTCTTATTTGCTTCTTGTGGGAGATTTTGAAGATGAGAGAGAGCCGGTTTTAAATGAAGTTAAGAGAGAAATAGAACTCAATGACAAGATTAAAGCGGTTGGTTTTCAAAAAGATATTCGACCCTATTTAGCTTTAAGCGATGTTTTTGTTTTTCCAAGTTATAGAGAAGGTTTTCCCAATGTTGTAATGCAAGCCGGTTGTTTTAATCTACCCATCATTGCAACTAATATTAATGGCTGTAATGAGTTAATTTCACACAGAAAAAACGGTCTATTAGTTCCGCCTAAGAAGATTGAGGTATTAGTCGAAGCAATGACAGATTTGGTAGATGCTCCTACTAGAAACGCTTTAAGCCAAAACTCTCGTGAAATGATATTATCAAAATTCGACCAAAAACATGTATGGAATAGTATTTTGAAAGAATATAGAAGGTTACTAACGTTACATAATGTACGGTAAGTTCACAAAACCTTTTATTGATAAAATAGTTGCAGCCCTGGCTATAATTATCCTCAGTCCGGTCTTTTTACTAGTGATGGTTTTGCTTTTTACCTTTCAAAAAGGTAGTGTTTTCTATATGCAACCAAGACCAGGGTATAAAGAAAAAATTTTCACTCTTATTAAATTTAAAACCATGACCGATGAGAGAGACGCTCAGGGTCGTTTGCTTCCTGATAGAGACAGGCTTACTTGGGTAGGGAGCTTTGTAAGAAAAACATCATTGGACGAATTACCTCAATTAATTAACATACTCCGGGGTGAGATGTCGTTTATAGGTCCCAGACCATGGCTTACAGAGTATTTAGACCTTTATACCGATGACCAACGACAAAGGCATTTAGTTAAACCGGGTATCTCAGGATGGGCACAGGTACATGGCAGGAATATGGTGAGTTGGGAGCAACGTTTTTCGTATGACCTTTTCTACGTACAGAATCAATCTTTTTGGTTAGATTTAAAAATTATTATTTT
>NZ_SMMD01000224.1 GCF_009711475.1 Fulvivirga aurantia | reverse complement strand
CATATAGCATTCATGCCTTTACTCACTTTTTATTGAGCAAGTGCGACTAGGCCATATTTCTTGTGTTTCGTGTTATCTGCTAAGGTATGTGGTGCTTCCTGTGGCATCCTGCAGTGCGTGGCCCTCGAGCAGACTCGGGCGGGAAAGAGTGCATAAATGTCTTTGTGAAGGATTCTGCAACTTGGTTCAAAACACAAAAAATATTACTTTCACCACTATTAAGTACGGGTGAGGCACGACATGCTATACACGTACGTTAGTCACAATTCTGGGGGTAGCTCAATGAACTCAAATAATCGCTTAATCGCAATACTTTCAATCGGATTACTTTTACATCCATTTCTACCTGGTCTTGGACTTCAGGACTTACTCCAGAGAACACTTACTAGGATTTTATTCATAACAGAGCTTAACCCATTAATAAGCAGTGCAATCGCCTCATATTCAAGCCTAAGCCTCATATTCAAGCCTAATAATAGCAGTCCTGATATTTAGGTGGATCCTTAATAAGATACAGAAACTGGATAATCAAGATTTGAATATTCATTGGAAGGTAGGCATGATTTCATTTATTTGCTTTTATGCCCTATGGTTTTCATTTCCATATTTCACGGACCATTTTAGTGAATATTGGATTGACGGATTTAAGGTTATTGCACAAAATCATGGTCTATACACTTATGGGTTAATCTACCCGGCACGAATTATTGGACTGATCATTGGACTTGCAATAATTCAGAGAAAGGTGAACACTGTGACTAACATTGCCTAGCAGCGCATATGCTAAAGTGCTTTGCTGGTTTGGTATGTGCTAATCGCCCATTCTTTCTGTGTTTGAGTGCTTGGCTGTAACAGCAGAACTTCCTTGAGCAAAGTTGGCACTTCGGCCCTCAAGCAGATGAGGGCGGGAACAGGGTGCAGAAAGGTCTTTGCCAAGGTCTCTGCTATTTGTTCAAAACACAGAATTCATTAGTTTGCGTGCAAATCAGTCCGGGAGGCATACAGCGTGCTAGCCGGTCGTTGTAGAGCACTAGAACTCGCATAAAAA
>NZ_SMMD01000671.1 GCF_009711475.1 Fulvivirga aurantia | reverse complement strand
ATCAGAACAATGTTTCAATACAAAAGTTCCCCAATAAGTAACCTGGCAATCGGGCTTCTTATTGCGGTTTGCTCATTTTCTTATATAAACGGTACCATGGCGCAGGAAACTGCTCCCCAATTATTTAATCGGGCCTATCATTATTTAGGGGTCGACAAGCAGAAGGCCATCGAGCTGCTAAATCAATGTATCGCCATCGACTCCACTTACAGTGAGGCCTATTTTCACAGAGGAATCACCTATTTTAAACTAGGGAAATACGACAGCGCACTTTCTGATTTTAAAACAACGCAGGGCTATCAACCTGAGAGATCAATACTCTGGATGTATCGTGGTTTTACCCATCGTAACCAGGGAAACACGGATCTGGCACTTTCCTGCTTTTCTAATTACATCTCACAAAACCCTCAAGACACATCGGCCTATGCTTATATATTGAAAGGTAAAATGAAATATGAGCTTGGTGATTTCGATGGAGCCGTAAATGACTATGACATGGCAGTGAAGCTCAAGCCATTTGAGGAAAAATACCAGTATTACAAGTTTATAGCCCTATTTGAAGCCGGTAAGTACAAAGAAGCCTTAGAAGCAGTCACAAAGCTCATTGAAATAAACCCCGATTTTTACGGCTATTATTTTTACAAGGGTAATGTTTATAAGGAGATGGAATCGTATGACTCTGCAATATTCATGTACAACATTGCTATAATCAAGAATTACCAAAATGCAGACAGTTATTACGAAAGAGCTTCCTGCTTTGTAGAAAAAGACGAATACAATAAGGCACTTGAAGACTATAATACAGCGATTGTACTCAAACCAAATGATGGCACTTTCTTTTCAGCCCGAGGTAATTGCAAGTTTGAAATGGGACTTAAAAAATCAGCGTGCAAAGACTGGGATGAAGCCGGATCGCTGGGGTATTATGAGGATTACGACAAGATGAAACAAGTCTGCGAAGGGCTTAATATAGAGAGTTCGGGTGAAGGAGATTAGTCTGAATTGCTTTTCACGGTTTAAATAACCAATTTTGACATCCACTTAAAAAACACTCAATAAAATACTTAAACATGGATAATAGAAAATTTTTACCTCTCATCGTTGTAGGGGTCATTATATTAATTGTAATCACAGCATTATCATCGAGCTTATTCTTTACTATCGATGCAGGTGAGCGAGCTGTAATCTTCAAAACTTTTGAGGGTGGTATAGACAAAGAAAATGTACTTACTCCCGGTTTTAGCGTAAAAGCCCCTTGGAATGATCTTTACATATATGATGTGAAAGAAAATTCTGTAGAAGAAAAAATGGATGTACTCGACAAAAATGGTTTGAGCATAAATGTAGATGTTACGGTAAGGTTTTACCCTGTTTATGAAAGAATCGGCTACTTACACGAAAATTTTGGCAAAGGTTACATCACAAAACTTGTTATACCAGAAGTAAGGTCTGCAGTGAGGCAAGTGATGGGACGTTTTACGGCTGAAGAGATTTACTCGACTAAGCGTGGCGAAGTTGAGTCTATGATCAAAAACGAGACTGATGAGAGCCTAAGTGCCAACGACATACAAATGAGGGCTTTGCTTATAAGATCAATCAACCTGCCTGAGCAAATTAAACTAGCTATCGAAAATAAACTAAAGCAAGAGCAGGAAGCCCTCGCTTATCAGTTTAGACTTGACAAAGAAAAAAGTGAAGCTGAGCGTAAAAGAATCGCGGCTGAAGGCGAAGCAGCAGCAAACAAAATCATAAACAACAGTTTAACACCTGAACTTTTGAAGATGAGAGGTATCGAAGCTACACTCGATATGTCGAAGTCTCCAAACTCTAAAGTGGTGATAATAGGCAGCGGTAAAGACGGATTACCACTGATTCTTGGTAACAATTAGGAAACATAAACCGTTTTTATTTCAACTGATTTTTGACTAATTTCACGGTCGATTTTCACGGGTAGAATTTTCACTTACTAAAAACTAATATACATATGTCGAAGAAGGCAGAACTTAAAGTTGGAGACAAGTCATACGACCTTCCAATTATAGAAGGTACTGAAAACGAACAAGGAATTGATATTGCTAAGCTACGTGGAGAAAGTGGCTTAATTACACTAGATCCGGGGTTTAAGAACACAGGTTCAACAAAGAGTGCAATCACTTTTCTTGATGGTGAAAAAGGTATCTTAAGATATAGAGGTTATGCCATCGAAGACTTAGCGGAGAATTCTACTTTCATTGAAGTATCATATCTCCTTATATATGGCGAGTTGCCAACTCCTGAGCAACTTACCAAGTTTGAAAATGAGATTAAGTTTCACACATTAGTACACGAAGACATTAAAACAATTCTTGAAGGGTTTCCTTCAAATTCACATCCTATGGGTGTATTGTCTTCTTTGGTTACTTCACTTACCGCATTCTATCCTGAGTCATTAGACCCTAATAGATCTGCAGATAAGGTAAACCTGAGCATTATCAGAATTTTGGCTAAAATGCCGACCTTCGCTGCCTGGGCTTATAAAAATGAAGTAGGTCACCCTGTAAACTACCCGGATAACAACCTTAACTATTGCTCAAACTTCTTAAAAATGATGTTTGCGCTTCCGGCTGAGGACTATGAGGTAGACCCGGTGATTGCTAATGCGCTGGATAAACTTTTGATATTACATGCTGATCACGAGCAAAACTGTTCTACATCTACTGTTAGAATTGTAGGCTCTTCTCAGGCCAGCTTATACGCATCAATTTCTGCAGGTATCAACGCCCTTTGGGGACCACTACATGGTGGTGCAAACTCAGCAGTAATTAATATGCTTGAAAACATCCAGAAAGATGGTGGTGACACTAAAAAATGGATGGCTAAAGCCAAGGATAAGGATGATCCTTTCCGTTTGATGGGCTTTGGACACAGAGTTTATAAAAACTTTGACCCAAGAGCTAAGATCATTAAAAAAGCTGCGGATGATGTATTGCAAAAATTAGGGGTTAATGATCCAATCCTTGACATTGCGAAAGGATTAGAAGAAGTTGCTCTTAATGATGATTACTTCGTAGAAAGAAAACTTTACCCTAACGTAGATTTCTATTCTGGTATAATCTACAGAGCTCTTGGTATACCTGTAGACATGTTTACAGTTATGTTTGCTCTAGGTAGACTTCCTGGTTGGATTGCTCAATGGAAAGAAATGAGAGAAAACCATGAGCCAATCGGTAGACCAAGACAAATCTACACTGGTCAGGGTGAGAGAAAATATGTATCTGTAAATGACAGGTAATTTAATAAACTGATTTAATTTTAAAGAAAGGCTGAATTTATACTTCAGCCTTTTCTGTTTAACCATATTTATAAAAAACCAATGGAAGATAAATTTAATGAGGCAGTAAGCCGATCTAAGCAATTACCTAGTAAACCATCCAATGAGGAGCTTTTAGACCTTTACGCGCTATATAAGCAGTCATCTGAAGGTGATGTTGTGGGAGAAAGACCTGGCGGGTTTGATTTCAAAGCAATTGCAAAATACGATGCATGGTCAGGTTTTAAAGGCCTAAGCAAAGAAGAAGCGATGGAGAAATACATCATGCTTGTTGACGATTTACATAAAAAATATCAATAAACACCTTGGCTCTATTTTATCTACCTGAGATAAAACAGGGTGTGACCCAATTAACTCCGGAGGAGTCGAAGCATGCTGTTAAAGTGCTTCGACTGTCTCAGGGAGATGCTATTACCTTGATTGATGGTGTGGGCGGCTGGTATGATGCTATCATAGAAGAAGCCAACCCCAAGAAATGTAGATTTGCCATACAGTCAAGCCGGCAAGAGCCCGGCAATGACTACTACATACATATCGCGATTGCTCCTACCAAAAATATAGACCGGATAGAGTGGTTTGTTGAAAAAGCAGTAGAAATCGGAGTAGATGAAATTAGCTTCTTACTCTGCAGTAATTCTGAGAGAAAAGTTATAAAAACAGACCGAATTGAAAAAAAGGCGATAAGTGCAGCTAAGCAATCACTCAAAGCTACTTTGCCCAAGATCAATGCACTGCAGAAAATTGATCAATTCTTCACGTCTATCTCAGAAGAGCAGAAATTTATAGCTTACGTAGATTTTGACAACCCAACTGATCTTATACAGGCTGCCGATAAATCAAAATCATACTGTATTTTAATAGGCCCAGAAGGTGACTTCTCCACTCAGGAATTAGAAATGGCCTTGCAATCAGGTTTTGAAAAAGTAAGCCTGGGCAAAAGCAGGCTTAGAACAGAAACGGCAGGCCTTGTGGCCTGCCATATTTTAAATATCGTGCAATAAGTAATGTTCCTAATTCTCTTTTATCATAATACGTTTAACAAGGGATTGACTATACTGAGTTAATTTAACAATGTAAATCCCAGGTTTAAGATCTGAGGTTATTTTTAATTTGTATATACCCGATTTTAAATCTGACTTTGTTATTTGCTTTTTTAAATGATTCACGCCCATTGCATCATATAATTCTATTGTAGCCAACCCTTCATTTATCTCAGCCTTTATATTGATATTATCAGCAGTCGTAGGATTGGGAAACGGAACCATAAATATTTGATGCCCTGGCTTCTCAATTAATACACTAACTACATCTCCTTCGTATGTAGATTTACCGTCAAAATCAACCTGTTTTAATTTATAAAAATTATAGCCAACTTCTGGGCTTTTATGAATCAATTCATAACTGCTTACTTCGGAAGAAGTTCCACTCCCCTTTATATAGCCAATTGTTTTAAATGAGGCACCATCTGTAGAATGCTCTATTTCAAAGTAATCATTATTAACCTCTGAACTTGTTTTCCATTTTAATTTTACTTCTTCACCGGCTAACTCTGCATCAAACAAAATCAAGGATACTGGAAGTGGATTAGATGGATCGCTAGAGCCTAAAGTGTATATGTGCTCACTAAACGTATTGCTATTGCTTGCGACAAACCTTCCTTCAGACTGGTTGTGACCACTACTAAAATTCTGTCCACCAAGGTTATCCCAAGAAGATAATGCATCATTCCATATCATTACCTCAGTTTGCTCTCTTTCTGCCATCACTGGGGAAACATCACTTTCTGTACCCCAACTCAAACCGACAGTTGCAGTAACACCAGTTGTTCCTAAGTTTCCATCAGATATAACCCAATGTTCACTTTTCAAAATTGTAGCTATTTCAGCGGGATTTGTAAAATCGTAGTTATCAACAACTGGATCACTTAATCCACTAGCTGCTTTAAATTCAACTTCCCATGTCAATCCTCCTGTAGATACATTATTTATACTAGCAGGCCTCCATCTTCCTGCATCACCTACTGGGAAAGTAAATGACTGATTTGTTGATGAAATGGTTTTCAAGACTTTTCCATCAATAAATGAATTTGACCTACCTATAGCTGGGGAAACTAATGCTGATGCTCCCAGTAAAACTTCATTTCCATTACAATTTATAATTCC
>NZ_SMMD01000098.1 GCF_009711475.1 Fulvivirga aurantia | reverse complement strand
CTTACTGTCTAATGCCTGACCATTACCATTTATTGATATCTACTCACAGTAATCGTCAGACCACTCAAAGTGGTCAGACGATTGACGAGTCGCACAGTCTCAATGATTTACCTAGAAAAATAGGAACAATTCAAAGTTCATATACAAGAGCAATAAATAAGCGCTTTGGTTGGAAAGGATCACTATTCCAGCAAAAGGCAAAAGCCAAAAACCTATCCGATAAGAATACCACTTATTTGGCTGAGATTTGTTTTCATTACATTCACCAAAACCCTCTAAAGGCAGGGTTGGTTAAAGGATTTGAGAAATGGCCTTATTCTTCCTTTAAAGAATACACGAATCCCACTGACGGGATTTGTGATGTTGTATTATCAAAAGAATTGCTCCAGATCAATTTTGAGAAATTAGAATATGAAGCTGAACATGTTGTTTATGATGACAAAATCTTTTAAACGGGTGAAATCACTCGTCAGACCACTCAAAGTGGTCAGA
>NZ_SMMD01000424.1 GCF_009711475.1 Fulvivirga aurantia | reverse complement strand
TGATAAGGCATAAAAAAAGGTTCATGTTGATATCAACATGGACCTTTAAATTTTTACTCAAGTTTTTTTATTCCTGATCGTCAGCTGGCTCAAGGTTTTCTAAACCTTCTTCTTCAACGCCTTGGTTGGCTGCATCATCTGCGCCTAAATCTAAACTAGGAACTGTAGTTTGCTCCTGAGCTCTATCTATAAATTCATCAGTAGGACCTTGCTGAGGCTGAACAGTAATTAGGTTTGTTGAAAGCGTAAGAACAAATAGTGCGATTACTAAACCCCAGGTAAGGTTAGAAAGTAAATCTCCTGTTTTCTTTACACCAATCATATTGCTTGCACCGGCTCCTCCAAATTGGCTGGAAAGCCCTCCACCTTTAGAGTTTTGTGCTAGAATCACCAACACCAACAATACCGCCACTAGCACGATTAAACCTAATATTATATTTAACATCTTAAAATTATTTTTTCAGTTCTTCAATTTGAGTCGCAAAGTAAGCCTTTTTTTGCGGAAATTTCCAAATTAATTTTTTATAAATATCTATTGCCTTGTCAGTCTTACCTTGCGATATCATGATCTTGGCAAGATTCTCAGAAATAAGGTCTTCTGTAAACTCTGTGCTTGGTTGAGATAGATCTTCCTGATTACTGGCACTTCTACGTGATGCTTTAGCTGTAATACTTGGTTCTTTAGAAATAAAGCGATCAATAATATCAGATTGGTCGTTGGTAGAGCCAGATTTAGCCTTCGACTTTTTAGTAGACTTCTTTTTGGAGCTAGTTTTTTTAGCTGTCTTTTTATCAGTTTTAGCCTTAGCATCATCTTGCGTTGCAGGCTTCTTCGATTCTACTTTCTTAGGTGTAGCATCTTTTTTCTTAACTACAGTAGTTTCCTTTTTAGCAGGTACTTGCGATGATTTTTTCTTGGCAGGTTTAGTTACTTTTACTTCTGTGGGCTTGTCATTTTCGTTGCTGGATGATTCCTCCGACTCAACCCATTCTAAATAATTTTCTTTACTCTCTTTTAATGCTTTCAGGTCTTCAAGTATTTGGTCGCGCATGTGAAACTCACCTTTCTGCATGACCTGAGGATCGAAAGAGATGCGTGTGCCTTGTTTAATCTGAGGCTTATCTGAGGTGCTTTCGCTCTTAGCTTCCTGTTTTGTATCTTTTGCCTGCGTATCGCTTTGTTTTACTTCAACTTTCTTGGTTTGAGGTTTGTCTGGAGTGGCTGATTCTTTTGGTTCTTTTTTCTCCTTAACGGGTGGAGTAACTATGTCCTTCAATACACTTCTATCAGTGGCATACATAGCCGCATAGCCTAAAGTTTGCTTTGCTATGTCAGTATGCGCATCCATATTGGCCTTGGCAACCAAAGTATGTATTATCTGACTGTAAGGGTAGCTTGATACTAATTCATGCAGCTTCTTACGATCTTCTGCCGAGATTTGATCGTGATCTTTGACGAGTTGCGTAAATTTCTGTTTGTTCAAAGCTGCTTATTGTTCAGTTAATTAATAATTGCAATAATTATAAATATAGTAAAATTTACCAATTGGCCACGGACGCATTGAAGATGTCTAAAATAATTTGATCATAAATCTCTTCAATTAGCTGAGCCTCAATGGCTGTAAGACTTTGGCTATTATCAAAGTCGCTGTAAAAAGAAAAGCTTTTGTTTTCAAAGTTAAAAGAATCGTCTTCAGTATTGATATAAGTGACTTGCACGGTAATGGTCAGCCTCGTAAGCTGTGCGGTGCTCTCAAAATCCCCTGAAGCCGCACTAGGAGCAACGGGAGTAAGTCTATAGCCCGTAACGGCTCCTTCAAGTTGTAGCTCACCATCATCTTGAATCAGTGCCAGGTTAGTATTGGCCTGATAGTAATCTGTAATCTTATTTGTAAATGTTTGAGCAAGATCTGGGGGGCCACCATCCGCATCGTTATAAAATTGTTGAATTGAAAGTGTTTCGGCTGTTATGGCCACGCCTGTAAATGAATAAACACCACAACCAGCTAAGGCAAAAAGCACAATAAGACAACTCGCTGTAGCTAAAAATCTAAAGTTCTTCAAGTTCGTATTGTTTGATTTTTCTGTACAAAGTTCGTTCCGAAATACCTAAATCTTTGGCTGCGTATTTTCTTTTGTTATTGTTCTTTTTAAGTGCTTTTATAATCAATTCTTTCTCTTTCTTTTCGAGAGAAAGCGACTCATCTTCAGTCTCATGGGTAATGTCCTCTATTTCTGGCTCGTCATCAGAATCTTCTTCATAAGAGGCTTTATCTTCCCTATTTTGAATGTTTAACAAAACCGGAGTTTCAGATTCTGCTGAAGGCTTTAAGTCATTGGTGTCGATATCTTCAAACAGCTTACTGTGGTCTTCAATGATCTCACTTTGCGATCCTTCGTTTTGAATGGCATCTAATACGAACTTTTTTAAATCGTTCATATCTTTTTTCATATCGAAAAGTACCTTATAAAGCAGGTCGCGTTCAGAAAAGCCACTTCCACTTTCCCCTTCTTTATTTTTATAAAGAGCCGGCAGCTGATTTTTATCCTGAGGTAAGTAACTCATCAATTTCTCAGCATCGATCTCTTTTTCTTCCGTAGATAATACAGAAATCTGTTCTGTTAGATTTTTAAGCTGACGAATAT
>NZ_SMMD01000183.1 GCF_009711475.1 Fulvivirga aurantia | reverse complement strand
GCAAACAGAAAAAGTGCGTCAATCTGGTGAACTTCCTGCTAGTGAGATAATAGTAAGAGTTGAAGCTAAAAATTCACTGAAAGGTGATCTTTCAATTTCATATATGGTGGGTAATGCTGGGTGGTTTCCAAAATATGATGTGAGAGCAGTAAGTGTTGACAAACCCATAAACTTAAAGTATAAAGCAAGTGCATATCAGAATACCGGGGTAGACTGGCATAATGTGAAGTTAAAGTTCTCCAACGGAAACCCTAACCAAAGTGGAGTAGCTCCAGAGCTAGAGCCCTGGCGTATAAATTTTGCCAGATATACAAGGTTTCAACCAATAGCTAAGGACAGGTATGGTTTTCGAAAAAATAGCGTTTCTGGAAAAGTAATAAGTTCTGAAGATGGTAGTGAGCTACCTGGAGTAAATGTTATAGTTAAGGGGACGACAATCGGCACCGTAACCGACCTGCAAGGCAACTATTCCCTCACTTTGCCCAATGATGCTAATACACTTATCTTTTCATTCATAGGGTTAGCCACTCAAGAGATACCCATTGGTACCCGGTCTGTGATTGATGTTCAGTTAGATTCAGATGTTCAGCAGCTCTCTGAAGTTGTAGTGACTGGGTTGCAATCAAGAGCGGCTGGTGTCACAGTTAGGGGTAATAACTCTTTGCCAAAGAAAGTAAAAGCTCCTACAATTTCTACAACTGTTATAGAAAATCAAACTACGGTAGAATTTGAAATTGATGAGCCGTATAGCATAAAATCTAATGGCGAAGCATTGACGGTCGAACTCAAAGAATATGAGGTTCCTGCTACTTATGAATACTTCGCTGTCCCTAAAATAGATAAAGACGCATTTTTA
>NZ_SMMD01000247.1 GCF_009711475.1 Fulvivirga aurantia | reverse complement strand
GACGAAGGAAGAATCTTACTAAGTATATCAAATGGTGACATTTTGTTAGTAAGATCCTTCGCATATTCAGGATGACTCACATTTTGAGTCGGATTCCTATTCACATTTCAACGTTTCAGCCGGTTGTTGTCTCGCTGTTTTAAGTGCATGGTATGCTATGGTAAGACAAGCAATAATCACTATCAAACCTGCCGTAAAAATAAATGTAGTCACACCTACAGATATTCGATAAGCAAAAGAAGACAGCCAGTCGTTGATGATATAAACCGTAATAGGAATTGAAACCAAAAGGGATATCCCAATTAATTGAAGGTATTCTTTAGATAATAACAAAAGTAACTTACGCTCAGAGGCACCAAGTACTTTTCTAATGCTTATCTCTTTAGTTCTGTTTTGCATATTAAGTGAAGCTAAAGCAAATAACCCCATACAGCCAATCAAAATTGCCAGTCCAGTAGCAATGCTCACGACCGTACCCAGGTTTTGCTCTTGTCTGTATTGAGACGCCAGTGTTTGGTCTACAAACGTATACTGAAACTCTTCATCAGGGTTAATTTTAGTCCAAACGCTTTCTACTTTCTCAATTACATCAGGAATATGATTACCATCTGCTCTTACCATCAGCTTTGGCAGTGGGTTACTTCCGATGCCTATATTTTCAATACCACTGGCCAGTACCATTGGATCCATCACCATCACAAGAGGAGTCACTGCTCCATGCAAGCTATTGTAATTAAAATTACTTACAACGCCTATTACTTCATGGTCACCAAAATTACTCCCAGGCAATTGCTTACCAATGGCATCTGCCCAACCAAAACTTTCTACAAAAGCTTCATTTACAATAACCGAACGTCTTTTATCTGCAGGGCTGTCGTTGAAACTGCGGCCAGCGACAACCTCCATTTTCATGGCTGGAACATAACTTTCATCAACCACAAGCATATCAAAAGTGCGATACTTATCATTTGTGTCAGTAAATCCGATATTGGTCCACCCACCAGTGCCGAAAGTATGGTTAGCAACCGCTACGTGCTCAATGGTCGGTTCTTTTTGTAGTTCACTTTTAAATAAAGTGGCCTTTTCAAAACCATTATTTATTCTATCCATCAGCCCATCTCCTTGGTTTACATTGAGTTGAGCTACGAGTACACGAGATTTATCAAAGCCGAGATTCTTGTTTTGTAAAAAATTAAGCTGCTTTTGCATGAGCAAGGTTGTGCTTATCAGGAAAGTCGTGAGCACAAACTGCAGAGCTACCAGACTATTC
>NZ_SMMD01000258.1 GCF_009711475.1 Fulvivirga aurantia | reverse complement strand
GTCAATGGTTGTGAGATTTAATGCTGCCTTTGGCATCGTATCAATCATACACTCTGATGGCTCCTGAACGATTGTGAGCCCTTTTCTATCTTTAATACTTTTCATTCCTAAGCCCCCGTCTCGATTGGCGCCAGAAAGTAAAATACCTATTAATTTATCTCTGTAAACATAAGCCGCGGTATTGAGCGTAATGTCTATAGCTGGCCTAGAGTTGTTATACATTCTCTCTGTAGACAACCCGAAATAATTTCCAAGTTCTATAGACATGTGATAGTTTGCAGGAGCTAAATATACTTTACCTTTTTTAATATTCTCTTTATCGTAAGGCTCAGTAACTTCTGCAATACTTTTTATTGACAAAGCTTCTACAAAGCCGTTTCGCACATGCTTAAGTCTGTGCAGACACATAATAATAGGCAAAGGAAAATTAGCTGGAAGTGAGGATAGAATTTTGACGATACCCTGGAAACTTCCTGCAGACCCACCGATGACAACGGCCTTATATCTATTATGTAAATTATATTGACCCATCCTCTGATACAAACAGTCTCTCAGTCTTTAATTTTCTTATACACTTTCTCCTCGTTGTTTACCACAATAAATTTGTTGGCAATATCACACCAAATAAGAGATTCCTTAGAGCCGATGGCCAAATAGCCATATTTAAATAAACTTTCGTGAAATTTTTTGAGCACCTCGTTTTGTAGTGTTTGGTTGAAGTAGATCATAACATTTCTACAAAGAATGAGGTCGAATTTATTAAAAACATCTCCTAAAACGAGGTCATGTTTTCTATAAGAGACATTTTCTACAAGACCAGGATCAAGCACAGCCGTGCCGTTTACCTCTTTATAGTAATCTTTAAGCGTGCCCGTACCTTGGTATCTGATGTAATTTTTTTCATTAAGCTCCATCGACTTAAGGTTATAGACACCAGACTTTGCTCTATTCAATATTTCGGTGTCAAGATCTGTGGCAATTAGCGATACGCTATCTAATATGCCCATTTCCTTTAGCATAATAGCCATGGAGAAAACTTCTTCCCCTGAAGAGCAGCCTGCATGCCAAATTCTGATCTTTTGATGATTTAATAGAATCGCTGGTATAATGTCGTCTCTCAAAACTCTCCAAAAAGGAGGGTCTCTAAACATTTCC
The DNA here is from genome assembly GCF_009711475.1 of Fulvivirga aurantia. Classification (GTDB taxonomy): domain Bacteria; phylum Bacteroidota; class Bacteroidia; order Cytophagales; family Cyclobacteriaceae; genus Fulvivirga; species Fulvivirga aurantia. The sequence continues at coordinate 216 of NZ_SMMD01000258.1, read as the reverse complement.
GTTACGTTTACGGTGATTTCTGTTAAGAATTCTTCGAGAAAATTTTTGTCATAAAGCTTCTTTATTAATGCATCAATGGTAAGGTTGTGCATCTCTAAAATTCTCACTATTCTCCTCTTGAATGACGACATCGCATAGTTGGTGAAGTCATAACTATGATTAGTCTTCACTAACTCTGTTATTCGCTTTAAGTCTGAGATATCAATTTCCATAATT
>NZ_SMMD01000314.1 GCF_009711475.1 Fulvivirga aurantia | reverse complement strand
TTTTTCAATAAATAAACAGTTTATGATTAAGCTACCTTCCCTTAATGCAATTATTGATCGTGCCGCACATTCCTTTTTGCGATTTCCGCTATCTATCTTGAGCTCAGTTGCGGCCGCTGCTATTGCGATGTATTTGTTTGAGACAGAGCCAAGAGAGCCACAACTCTATTTAATAAATCTCATGCTATGCTTTGCGCTGGGTATACCTCTGTTTTTTAGTGTAGGTATTTTATCAGATAAAAGAAGGCTCACTGCCAAAAGCCGTTTCTTACTTTATATAGGTGCGGTGTTGTTTCTCGGTCTTATCTATTGCAGTTTTCCTGATAGCACTTCCGTAAATAATGTAGCCATACCATATATCAGATACGCCATCTTCAATGTGATCGTGCACCTCATTGCTTCCTTTGCTCCTTATAGTAATACAGGCAGTTATAACGGGTTTTGGCAATACAATAAAGCGTTGTTTCTAAGAATCCTCGAAGCCATTTTATACTCAGGCTTTCTGTATGTGGGGCTCGCGTTGGCTTTGGGTGCTTTGGAACTATTATTTGACGTAGATGTGCACGAAAAGCTATATTTTCACCTTTTTATTTTTATAGTAGGCTTTTTTAATACGTGGTTCTTTCTATCAGGTGTGCCTGAGAACTTTTCCGATTTAGAGGATAATATTAAATATCCCAAAGGACTGAAAGTATTTACCCAATACATTTTATTACCTCTTCTGTCGATTTACCTCATTATTTTATACAGCTATGGCCTTAAAATTATTATTTCCTGGAACTGGCCTGAAGGTATTGTATCGTATCTAATCATTTGTGTAGCGGTGGTAGGTATTTTACTTGTCTTGCTGCTTTATCCTTATCAAAAAGACGAAGGAAGCACATGGGTGAAACGTTTTTCGCTTCTATACTATGTAGCACTATTGCCTTTGATAGTAATGCTATTTCTAGCAATAGGTATGCGTATTGGTGATTATGGCATTACTATTAACCGATACATTATAACATTACTCGGAATTTGGCTGTCGATTATAGCCCTCTATTTCGTTATGGGCAAAAAGAATATCAAGTTTATTCCAATATCCCTAGCCTCCATACTTTTAATCGCATCATTTGGGCCGTGGGGTATTTTCAGCGTAAGCGAAAGCAGTCAGCTCAATAGACTTGAATCGATTTTGAGGAGCGAAAACCTACTTGTGGATGGAAAGGTGAAAAACCAATTTGAGTGGAGCCTTAATGAAAAAAATGAATTGCTCCATGCCGGTCAATTACCTCAGGAGGGGTTGCTTATTGATTCCCTCCATCAGGAAGTAAAGTCTATTATAGAATATTTAAACGATTTCCATGATATATCTGCAACCAATAAATATGTAGACCAGGATTTAGATTCTTTAATACGCAAAGCACTTGATTCTTCCAGATACGTAAATCGCACGCGTATTTACATGGAAGCAATGGGAGTCACATACTATCAAAGAGATGCAGCTGGTATCAGATATTATTCCTATAGTGCAGAAAATGATGAAGTTATACCAGTCAGAGATTACGACTATTTAATTGACGTAAATGCGAATAACAGAAGTGCAATTGCTAAAAAATTCCGTATTGATTCGTCCACTTTCATTATTGGTCTAGAAAATAAATTATTAATAATCACTACAGGGATGAATCACTACGAACTAGATCTCACGCCCTTGGTGAACAGA
>NZ_SMMD01000208.1 GCF_009711475.1 Fulvivirga aurantia | reverse complement strand
CCGTAAACTTAAAGTGATTGCCAATTTTTTTATTATTATATTCAGCACCCAAAGCATGGGCTGCGTCTTCAATAATAGGAATACTGTACCTTTTTTCTATGCTTTGGAATGCTTCAATATCGGCTGGGATACCAGCATAATGTACTAGCATTATTACTTTAGTCTTACTATTAATTTTGGTTTCTACATCTTTCGGACAAAGGTTTCCAGTAGCGGGATCAATATCTGCCCATCTGATAGTGGCGCCCGTTTGGGAGATTACCGTATTTGTAGGCTCTGCAGTTAGTGCTGTACTTATTACTTCATCACCGGGTTTTACACCAGCCAATATTAAGGCAATATGCAATGCAGCTGTCCCTGAATTAACTGAAACACAATATTGATTACCTATATATTCAGAGAATTTTTCTTCAAATTCATCAACAACACTCCCTTGTGCAATATATCCACTATATAACACCTCTTCTAAAGCAGGCATTAAAATTTGAGGACTTGGTAAACCTGTTTTTACTAACGGAATCATTTGCCTTTATTTTAACTCTTCCCTAACATAGTCTATTGTAAGTAATAGCTTTTTTAATTCTTCAGTATCCAATATTTGAGTATTTTCGGAGCTGTAGTCTTCATCTTGAAGTTTAGGGCCATCTTCTTGGACGTACTTTGTATAATTTAAATCTCTGAAATCTGCTGGTATCCTGTAGTATTTGCCAAGATCTTGAGCTTTTGACATCTCTTCATTGCCACATAGAGTCTCAAACTTTTTTTCTCCATGTCTGGCCCCTATGATATCTACAGAGTTCTGTGCATTGAACAGTTCCTTTAATGCCAGTGCCAGTGTATAAATAGTGGCTGCAGGAGACTTTTGAACAAAAATATCTCCGGGATTTGCATTTTTAAATGCAAATAGAACTAAGTCTACTGAGTCTTCCAAAGACATCATAAACCGGGTCATTTCCGGATTTGT
>NZ_SMMD01000006.1 GCF_009711475.1 Fulvivirga aurantia | reverse complement strand
AATTTATTGCCTGACCTACGAGCGAGGTCTACAAACCCTAATCCTGCCCCGCCTCCCTGAGATACACCACCAAAATTGAGGATACCTCTGTAAAGTTCCTTTACTTCTTCTTCAGACATTGCATTAACCATTTCAATGCGCGTCCTTATTCCAGGTATTTCCTTATTCAATAAATAGTTGCCTGTAGTAATTAAGAACCCTGATTTTT
>NZ_SMMD01000190.1 GCF_009711475.1 Fulvivirga aurantia | reverse complement strand
AATATAAACTGATGAAAAGATTTACTAAGCCCTTCAATTTTTTACTGATAATTATAACGTTAGGCGCTTTTACTGCCTGTGACAAAAACAATAATGTCGCGCTGTTTTCTGTACAAAATGATATAGAGCTTGGACAGCAGGTAAGCGCAGAGATTGAAAATGATCCCAATTTTGACCTTATGTCTCGATCTGAATATCCGGAGGCTTATAATTATCTAGACGATATGGTAAATGAAATTCTGAACAGCGGTGAAGTAGCTTACCGACAGGAATTTGCCTGGGATGTTACTCTAGTAAAAAATGACTCCACTCTAAATGCATTTGCCGCACCCGGTGGTTACATTTATGTATACACTGGTCTTATTAAATACCTTGACAATGCTGATGACCTGGCAGGTGTAATTGGACATGAGATAGCGCATGCCGACTTAAGGCATACGAGTAGAAACTTGCAACGTCAATATGGAGTCTCAATTTTACTTAGTATTATTCTAGGCAATGACGCTAGTAAACTTGAGCAGATTGCAGGACAAATAGCCGGAACATTAGCTGGACTAGAATTTAGTAAAGAGTTCGAAGAAGAAGCTGATGCAAAATCTGTGGTTTATTTGGCGGACACAAAATATGCCTGTAATGGTGCCGCATCATTCTTTGTAAAATTAGAAGAACAAGGACAAACGGGAGGACCGGAATTTTTAAGCACACACCCTAACCCTGGAAATAGAGTAGCCGATATAAATGCTAAAGCAGATGAGGTAGGATGTGACACTACACCAATAGGTGGTGATGGCTATGCACAGTTTAAAGCAGACTTACCATAATTAGATTTAAAACAAAAAACCCCTTGAAGACCTGGCTCCAAGGGGTTAATCGTTGTCTATAGTT
>NZ_SMMD01000942.1 GCF_009711475.1 Fulvivirga aurantia | reverse complement strand
GCTCATAATTGTCGATTTCATTATAAATCAACTCCCAGGGGCCCAGCACCTTACTTCCTGCTTCAATATCTTCTAAAACCAACTGGTGCTTTTCGCTGTGGTCATGATTAGACTTAAAAATTTTTATGTAGGCCATACTGATAAAAACCAGTTGGGCAATTAAAATTAAAATTAATAGCGGCCTTAGCACCTTCGCTGCCTTTACCTGATCCTTTTTTAAACTCATCATTACAATAGCACTAGTCAAGACCATGAAAGGCATGAGATAAACTAAATACCTTGGACTATGCCCACTGGTAAAGACTCCAATAGTCAGCATGAGGATGATCGTGTAGATTGTGAGGCTTTTGTATTCTTTAAGTAGGTATTTGAGTCTGGCAAAAAAGGTGACTAAAAACAACGCGCTAAGACCCCATACGTCCTGATCCCAAAAATATCTTTTGTGCTCACCTAATAGCCTCAATAGGTTATTGATAATTATACCAAAGATGCCTCCTTCTACTTTCTCACCAAATGCATCTTGATGGGTGGGCCAATTTTGCATTTGATAAACAAAAGTTTCTATGGCATTGATGTTTAATAGGTTTACCGCATAAATGGCACAAACTATAAATGTGACAATACTATAAATCAACCAGTTTTTCCATTCCTTAAGATATAGGAAATAAAGAAACCCGGCTATCGGAAAAACCATGGCGTTGAGGTGCGTGAGAAAGGCTAAACCAGCAAAAACGCCTGACAGCACTACCATTATATAACGAGCATCACGACTTTTGGTAATAAACCAATAAGAACAAAAGCCGAAAAACATCACCATAATCTCCGGCCTGAACATAAACCCCCGATGAATCAGCTCGGGTGTAATAAGCATCAGTAAAACTGCTAGCCACTTAATACCTTTCTCCTGAGGTGCAAGCTTCTCTGCCAGTTTGTAGATAAGCCATGTGGCTATGACAAAAAGTATGAGAATAAAGCATTTAAAAATGTAAAGGTTCCAGCCAAACGCAGCGATGAGCACAGCTCCTGACCAAACAAAGAGCTTGTGATAAATCAACATACGAGAGTCCCAGTCAAAAACTCCCGGCATGCTTTTTAATTTCACTACGCCATCCTTTACCAACCAATATGCCTGCTCACCAAACCAGGGCTCATCTTGCTGGATATATCTATCGAAAAGTGAAAAAATAAAAATCAGGCCAGTGAATAAAACTAAGAGCCTGATGATCTTTGAAGAAAAAAGAGTCGAATAAACCTTCAACATTTAGAGATAAGTAGTTGGTTGATCAATGGTGAAGAGACAAAAGTAATAGGTAGGAGTTATAATTATTACTTATTAAGGCATTAAAATAGAGCCCCAGTAGTTACCTGGAGCTCTGTTATTTTCAATTACTTACCAGCGATCATTTCACAACTTTTTACGAGATTGATAAACTCAATCCTATAACCTTCTTCATCCGTCCCTTTGGCAGATCGTGCTAATCTCAGGACATCATTATGGGTGAGGTCATTTTTAAATTCAGAATCTCTAAGCAGCATCCCAAAACCAGCCACAGCAGCTGACCATCTGAAGTTATCTGATGTTTCCTCCAGGGCAATGTCATCATCAACTAAGGCATTTACAATCAACTTGCTTTTATCGCCTCTTGGTTCTTTATACCTAAGTTTCACAGTCATCAATTCCTCAGATTTCTTAGCCTCATTAGAGATTTTATTGGTTTGATACTTCAAATCATCAATAGGCGCAAAACTACTTTCAACACCTGCCGGAATAATTTCATACAAAGCGGTTACAGTATGCCCGGAACCAAGCTCACCAGCATCTTTCTTATCATTATTAAAATCTTCGTCTTTCAATAATCTGTTTTCGTAACCGATAAGTCTGTATGCATTTACCTTCGCAGGATTAAATTCTACCTGAATTTTCACATCCTTAGCTATTGTAAAAAGTGTACCTCCAAATTCGTTTACCAACACTTTTTTTGCTTCGAGGATATTATCAATGTATGCGTAGTTTCCATTGCCTTTATTGGCCAGTATTTCCATTTTAGAATCTTTGTAGTTGCCCATACCAAAACCAAGGACCGTAAGAAAAATACCATCATCTCTCTTCTTTTCTATAAGTCGTTCCATAGATGCATTACTTGACTCACCCACATTAAAATCACCATCTGTAGCGATGATCACCCTATTATTGCCCTCCTCTGAGAAATTTTCTTTCACCACTTCATAAGCGAGGTTGATACCTGCACCACCGGCAGTAGACCCTCCTGCTTTTAACCTGTCAAGAGCTCCTATGATCTTATCTTTGTTCTTGCCAGAAGTAGATGGCAAAACAAGCCCTGCAGCACCAGCATAAACTACTATGGCCACATTGTCCTGAGGCCTTAGTTCTTGTGCCAGTAGTTTAAAGGCAGATTTTAACAACGGCAACTTGTTAGGCGCTCCCATAGAACCCGATACATCAATAAGAAAAACGAGATTTGATGGAGGTAAATTATCAGTGGCTATACGCTCACCTTGCAAGCCAATATGCACGAGTTTATGTGCCGTATTCCAGGGGGCTTTAGAGATTTCTGTGTTGATAGAAAAAGGATGGTCACCATCTGGCTGCGGATAATCATAGTTAAAATAATTTACCATCTCTTCAATTCTCACAGCATCTTTAGGTGGTTGCTGACCATTATTCAGAAATCTTCTAATGTTGCTGTACGAGGCCGCGTCAACATCAATCGAAAAAGTTGACAACGGCTTTTTAAGGGCCTGCCTGAACTCATTTTCCTGAATGGCATCATACTCCTCAGTATTGTGCTCAATATAATGCTCGGGAGCTACTGTATAGCTAACAGCCATATCCGCTGCCGGTGAATACATCTTATTTTTTACCATTTTGGTCTCAGCCATTCCAGTCACAACGACTTCGCTCAGTTGTTGCACATCCGCTTTCATCTTCACATTTATTTCTGATTTATTACCCACTCTTATCTCTTGAGTCTGTAGCCCTATAAATGCGAAAACCAAGGTGCTTCCCGCACCGGCTACTTCTATTTGATAGTGACCTTTTAGGTCAGTTACCGTACCTGTGTTGGTTCCTTTTACAATTACATTTACTCCCGGCAAAACAGAGCCATCGTCTGCAGAGACCACAGTTCCTTTGACAATTCGAACGTCTCGCCCCACCATAGATGTGAGTAAAACAGAGAGCAAGATTAATAAACTTAGCTTTTTCATATTCTTTAAATTTTGGTGACAGTTTATTATCATGATGCTCCCATCATTAATTTTCCATAAAACTTTAGAAAAAATTTTTAGCTTAGGGTATTAAGCATGGCCAGACCCGAAGAAGAAATAGAAAAAGAGAAAGCGCTCCTAGTCGCTTATAAGCAGTCTGGCGACCTACAGCTTCTGGGCGATCTCTTCAAGCCATACATGCCATTGGTTTATGGTCTCTGCCTAAAATATCTTAAAGACCCTCAGGAAAGTCAGGACGCTGTAATGCAAATATTTGAGCAGCTCATACCAAAAGTCAAAGCCCATCAGATTGAAAACTTTAAAAGCTGGCTTTATGTATTGAGTAAAAATCATTGTCTGATGTATTTGCGCTCTCAAAAGCACAAAAGAAACCAGCAACATTTAGAAATTGGCTCCACTGGTGTGGAAAATATGGCTTTGATGCATCATAATGATGAAAGCTTTGATGAAGAAAACATATCTCGTCTTGAGCAATGCATTGAAGAGCTTCAAAAGGAACAGAAAGCTTGTATTAGATTGTTTTACCTTCAAAAAAAGTCTTATAAGGAGGTCGAAGAGATTACAAAGTATGACTTAAAAAAAGTAAAGAGCTATATTCAGAATGGCAAAAGAAACTTAAAGACCTGCATGGAAAGAGAAAGTGAGTAAAGAGAAAAACCATATTTTAACACAAGAGCTTATCGAGCGCTACCTTAAAGGTGAGCTTTCTCATACAGAAATGCATGAAGTTGAAAAGCTTATGCTTGACAATACTTTTGAGGCTGAAGCTATGGAAGGGTATGAACAAATTGACCCCAACAATATAAGTAATGACCTTGAAAAAATAGACGCCCGACTTGCGTCCAGGGTAGAAAGCAAAAACAATAAACTCCCGTTATTCCTCAAATTAGCAGCTTCAGTGCTGATTTTGGCTATAAGCACCTGGCTCGTCATTGACTGGATCGATCCTATAGATGCCCCACAAGAAATTTCTCAATTAGAGACTGAAAATGAGCCCAAAGTAGATGAGCCTAAAATGAAAGAGTCGCTGCCTCAAAGCGAAGCATATGAGGAGTCAGTGCAGGAGGAAGATATAGCATCTAATGAAGGTGCTTCTATAAATAAAGACGACAAAGCGATTAGCATACCCCCTGCAACAGAGGAAGAGACTATTGTGGAAGAGTTTATTGAAGAATCCGAATCAATAGCTTTGGCAGAAACTGATGCCATGGTAGCAGATGAAGTCGAAAGCATTCCACCTATAAGCCAAATACCCGTGCAAGCCGAGCCGGAAATAGCATTGGACATGTCGGGTGTTGCGCCTAGTGCAGAAGCTAAAATGGAAAAAGAAGAAGCTGCAGAGGTCAGCCGCAAGATGACGGTAGCTAAAAAAAGGGCTCTTGACAATGCAGTCCGGCAAAGAATGATCAATAATACTGTCTCTGGAAAGGTTACATCAGCTGAAGACAATCAGCCGCTACCTGGCGTAAATGTAGTGATCAAAGGAACTAACATGGGCACTGTTACTGACATAGAAGGCAACTACCAACTTAAACTGGACGACACAGATTCTGATCCAAGTTTGGTTTTTGCTTTCATCGGACTGGAAAGTAAGGAGGTGGATGTAAAAAGCAGAGACTCCATAGATGTGCAATTGAATGCTGATGTACAGCAACTAAGTGAAGTAGTGGTAACTGGTTATGGTGTAGAAAACGAACCTTATGAAAGTACTTTTACACCTTCTCAACCCTCTGTCGGTAAATCAGCCTATAAAGATTATTTAGAGCAAAACATCAAATACCCTACTACTGATGAATCTGAAAAAGGTAGAGTTGTGATTAAAATGAAAGTTTTACCCAATGGCATCCTTGCCGATTTTGAGGTAGTTAAAAGTATGGGTGAGGTTTATGATAATGAAGCTCTTAGACTTATAAAGGAAGGCCCAGGTTGGAATCCCGCTGAAAGGGATGGCGCCAAAGTCGAAGACATCGTAAAGGTTCGCGTCAAATTTGATCGTAAATAAAAAAGCGTCTCAACGGGTAGTCGAGACGCTTTCTCATTAATATTTCTTTCTTACTTAAACTTCGGATGATCGACTCCAGGGAAGTTTTCTTCAAAGAAATCTCCATACTCTCTGATTGTGCGCTTCATGTCTTTACGCAACCAAAGAATTCCGATTAAGTTTGGTATAGTCATTAGCGCGATAGTGATTGCCGAAAGCGTCCAGATAATACTTGTGTCCTGGAATGCAGCAAAGAAGAAGGCCACCACATAAACTATTCTGTAATAAATCACTGATTTCGGCCCGAATAGATAAGTCATCGCTCTGTCGCCATAATACGACCATGAAATGGCTGTACTAAATGCAAACAGTAAAAGACCAATGGAAACTATATATTGCCCGTACTCTCCAAAGAACCCTCTGTTAAACGCAATGGCTGTAAGCGGTGCACTGTGTACCAGCGATTCTCCCCACAATTCATACTCGGTTGTGTTTACGATATTACCATTGGCAACTTCAACAGTACCAGAATATAGTTTCTCATTTAAAAGACCTTCAGTCTCATATACTTTGATATTATCAGCAAAACTTCTGGCGTGAATGAACGTGATATCATCATTAAGAATCGCTCCATTCTCCACTCTCAATTCCCCGTTGAATCGAGGTAATTTTTTAATATCATTTAAGTGTTCGTAAATGATCTCCTTATGCTCTTCATTCTTTTCAGAATATTGATTTGAGAGAATTTCGATCTCAGTGTATTCAAATTTGTTATTATGTTTTTCTGACCAAACACCTGAAGACAGCAACACAAGACCTGTAACTGTACAAATAACTATTGTATCAATAAACGGCTCCAAAATCGCCACCATACCCTCAGAGAGAGGTTCGTTTGCCTTAGCTGAAGCGTGAGCAATTGGTGCAGAACCCTGACCCGCTTCGTTTGAGAATAAACCTCTGTTTACACCCCTATTAAAGGCAAAGGCCAAATTAGCTCCTATAAAACCTCCAGCAGCAGATGAACCAGTGAAAATATCACCGAAAATGGCGGCAAATGAAGGGATAATGTTTTCGTAATTAAATATGATTACAGCAAATGCTCCTATAAAATAAACGATAGCCATACCAGGCACGAGTTTAGAAGTAACTGCTGCGATACGCTTGATACCACCGATGATTACTAAGGCAAGTAACACAGCAAGTACTGCACCTGTGATCACCTGATCGAAGCCAAATGTTGCTAAAAGCGTACTTGAAATACTGTTGATTTGCGGTAAGCTACCCGTTCCGAAAGATGATAAAACCGTAGCGAAAGCAAATATTGCTGCCAGCCACTTTAGGCTTACTTTCTTTCCTCCCAGTTTAAACTCCGCATTCTTCATGTAGTACATTGGACCACCCGCCATGGTACCATCGGCAAGCTTTGTTCTGTATTTATGTGATAGTGAAACCTCCACAAATTTGGTACACATACCAAATACTGCAGTCACTAACATCCAAAAGAGCGCTGCAGGACCACCTAAGTGAATGGCAAAGGCTACACCGGCAATGTTACCCGTACCTACAGTACCAGATAATGCTGTGGCCAAAGCCTGAAAGTGAGAAGTATCTCCTGGTAAATCTTCCTTATCAAATTTACCCATCACGATACGCACTGCATGTCTGAAGAATCGAATCTGAGGAAAACCTAGATAAATGGTGAAAAATAAACCAGTTCCTAACAAAGCGTAAGGAAACCAATCTGCACTACCAATAAAACTATCAATGAAAACTAAGAAATCATTCAGACCTTGCATAGTGTATTTATTTACATTTTTTGGATGGTTGGCAAATCTAAGAAATTAATCTACATAGCAAAAAGGGTTTTAAATGGATTAGCGGTATTATCAGAAGCTGATTTTTGATTTAATAGCAAATAATTACCGCCTTACACATCAACTTTTGACATAATTTTGCGTTTGTAGAGCTACTTAAATTGTGAATTAAGGTGAAGGGTATTTTAATTGTATTGACATTGATTGTAATGACCACCATAGATGCTGGTGCTCAGAATAAATCACCAATCCAATTGATTAGGGAAGATTTGTTTTACTCAGAGTTTAATCTGAATAAGTGCTTTGAGTTTTATAATCGTATTACAGGTCTGCAAGACACCTCTCCTATTATGCAAGCTTACGAAGCAGTGGCCGAGGCACTGATTGCCAAGCACTCATGGAACCCTGTGACTAAAGTAAATTACCTTAATAGCTCACAAAAATTGCTTCAGGAAGCTGTATTAAGAGATAAACTCAATGTAGAAATTAGGTTTTTGAGATTCTATATAGAGAATAGCGTTCCAGCTTATCTGGGTATGAGTAAAAACAAGAAACTCGATAAGCAGTTGATTATCGAGAATCTTGAATCTTTAAAATCTATGGACTTAGGAGAAGATATTATTAATTATATCATCAACTACATTACATCTCCAGAGGTAAGCAGCAAAGAAGAAATAGCTACTATAAAAAGTAAAATAGTAGTCGATTAAACCACCTTTTTCCTTATTTCTTTAGCGTAAGTTCTACTCACTGGGAAGCTTTTTGCATTCTGCATCTTTACAATGAGGCCTCCATTGAAATGCTTTTCTATCTCTTTCAGGTAGTTGAGATTAATAATCGTTGACCGGTGTATTCTTATAAACTGATCCGGGTTGAGCTTTTCCTCCAGCTTACCAATACCTGATGAAGATAAGTACTGATCATCTTTCGTGGTAAGTACGGTATAGTCACCAGAAGCCTCGAGATGCATTATATCTTTCACCTCCAGGTTAAAAAGCTTTTCACTTTTCTGTACGAAAAGATGGCTGCTGTATTTGGAGTCATCTTCTGTTGATTTCATACTCATGATCAACTCCTCAACATTGCTCTTATCGGCTCTTATTCTGGATGTTGCTCTCTTTATTGCCAGCTTAAAACGCTCCTCATCAAGAGGTTTGAGTATGTAGTCAATCGCATTTTTATCAAATGCCTGGATAGCATATTGGTCATATGCCGTAGTGAAAATCACATAAGGTTTGTGCGTAATTGCTTCCAGTACATCAAACCCATCCATACCGGGCATCTGTACATCCAAAAATATAAGCTTAGGTTGTAGCTCATCAATTTTAGCCACGGCATCTTTACCTTTAGCGCACTCTGCTACCACTTCGATTTCTGTAAATGGTTCTAAGAACTCGAGCAATAGATCCCTTGCTAATTTTTCGTCATCAATTATTATACAATCTATTTTCATTGGTTTGTTGTTGTCTTTTCTTATTTATTTAATCATTTGTGGCTCAGTCTCTCTTTCTCTTATCAAATTGTTGAGAGGTAAAATAAAGCTTACTGTATAACCATCGTCACGTGCGTGCACCTGTAATCCGGCTCTTTTACCATAAATGCTTGTTAGTCTTTTATCAGAGTTTTTAAGACCAATACCTGATGATTTACCATCTAAAATTTTCTCTGCCTTCTTGCCTACGCCATCATCAGTGATCTCAAAATATATACCTTCTGCTTTTCTTTCCACAATCAACTCAATCGTACCCCCATCATCTTTGGGAGCTATACCATATTTAACTGAGTTTTCTACCAGAGGTTGTAATACCATTGGCGGTATCTCTACGCTCAGGCAGGTTGGCTCTATGTTTTTAATGAATTTAAGTCTATCTCCAAAGCGCACCTGCTGTATTCTAATATAGTTTTCGATAAAATCAAGCTCATGAATAAGTTTCACACGCTGCCCCCCATGCGAGTCGAGGGCATACCTAAACACATCTGACAGCTGTGTAATTACTCTTCTTGCCTTTTCTTTACTTGTACCTATCAGCGTACTAATAGAGTTTAGTGTATTAAACAAAAAGTGAGGATTGATCTGAGACTTTAACAACGACAATTGCATCTCTTTATTCTTTATAGCAAGCTCACTCTTTTCCTGATCTTTGCGTTGCAGACTCTCAAAATACCTAATTATATAATATACAGCAACTGTAATAATGTATTGGTCATAAAAGCGCATGGCGTCCCAACTCAAGAGATCGAGCATATAATCTTTCCAATCATCGAAATACACCAGACCATCGAGGTAATCATTGAAATAGTATGAGAGGTAGCTCATGCATAGGAAATAAAATATGAGCCCCAAAACGTGACCCACCACCTGCACAACTACCTGATATCTAAAGAGCCAGTTGGCGTAAAAGAAAGTAAGGGCAATAAAAATACACACAGCTTCTAATAGGTAGAAGCCATTCCATAAGACGGAAGTACTGTAAGGTCTAAAGACCTGCCACTCAATAATAGTACTGATGGTGTAATTGAGCGCGTACCACAGGCATATTAACATATATGCCGTTTTCCAAACGCGAGGTATGTTTTCTAATATACGCAAGGCCCTTTTATACTAATTTAGCAATAAGTTTTGTTTTGCCGAATGACACAATAATACAAAACAACTATAGACAGCCTTGTAAAAATAGACCTGCAATTTAGCGAAAAAACTTGCACGGTTAATATTTTACAGATTATCTAACGAACATTTATTGGGAAAATCAGGTTTCGTTTACATCTTTGACAATAAATTTTTTCTACAGGGACCGTAATTTCAGTGTATGCGTTTCATTTTGATAGCAACCATATTCGTTACGTTGCCATTTTTTTTGAGTGCTCAGACCATTACAATTTCAGGTAAGGTATTGGACAAAGAAAATGATGCGCCACTCGTTTTTGCATCTATTGGTGTAAAAGGCAAGTCTATTGGTACCGTTTCTAACTCATTGGGAGAGTTCGACTTTCATGTACCTCCCAGCTACAAAGACGACCTTTTGGTGATAAGTATGCTTGGTTATGAAAACCTGCAAACACCAATAAGCAATCTACTTAATCGAGATACCGTAGTTTTTAAACTCAACAAGGCCGTTCAGATGCTTGATGAGGTAGTAATACAAGATAGTCTGAGTGGTGAAGACATTGCCCGGGTAGCATTAAACAGGATAAGTGAGAACTATCCCATGCGTCCATTTTTGGTTGATGGATTTTACAGAGACCTAAAAAAAATAGGCGGTACTTACTTTTCTCTACTTGAGGCTGCTGTAAAAATCTATGACAAAGGCTACGAGGCTCCTAAAAACAAAACCAGACTGAGAGAGCGGGTTGAGTTGATGGAAGTGAGAAAAAGCCTGGGATATAACAGCCGCTTCACCAAATATTTTGACCAGAACAATTTATTGGAAGACCTGTTGCTTCACAACAATCTCAGATACAGGCAATTCCCCGAAGAAGAAGCCTTTTATAGTGCATTTAAGCGATCTAAAACTTCCTATTTCAATGGAAGAAAGGTATTTGTGATCTACCAAAGACAGGCCAACTTCTTTCTTAGAATGTATATAGACGTGAGAAATTACGCTGTGATCAGGCTAGAGTACCAGCGGTATTATGACGATGCCATTATAAAGAAAAAGCGTGATAAGGTAAGCAAGTATATCTATGACAAGAAGACTATAGATTTTAAAGAATACCAGGGCAAGATGTTTGTCAACTATATGAACCTTGAGTCTAAAATCAACTGGTATGATGAAAAAACCGATTCTCTTCAGTTTGAAACAGAATTGCACCAGGAGCTTTTGATCAACAGGGTATACCCTAATTCAGATGAGCGCATCGGTAGTACTCAAAAGATGAGACGCTATGGCTTGCAGTACCAGGATGAGCCTTACAATAAAGAATTTTGGAGCAATTATAACGTAATCAAAGAGACGCCATTAGATAAGAAAATAATTGCAGATTTGGAGCAGTTAGGTGCTTTAGACGACCAGTTCGAAAAATACTAATCGATACATAAAGCAGTTTATCGGCTATGATGCCTCTCAATCGATGGCATCTTTAGATTTTGAATGAAAAGGCTTTACTTAGAATTATTAAAGCCAACTATAGACACGAAATATCCCCGAGGCCAAGGTGCTCCGGGGATATTTTTTTGCATAAATATTATTAAAGCCAGTTTTGCTTTTCGGCTTCTTTTTTTAATTCTTCTTTGTCAATTGGCACTACACCTACATGTTCGCAAACCAGGCCGCCACCAAGATTACTAAGTGCCGCCACCATATAAGGACTGAGTTTTAGTGCCACTGCCAAAGCCACCAAACTGATTACCGTATCGCCAGCACCAGATACATCTGAAATCTCCCTCATATGGGCAGGTATCAAATGGGCTTCACCATTGTACTTAACATACACACCTCTTTCTGATAAGGTAATTAACGCCCCGTCACATTCTATTTTATCAATTAATGTATCCACAGCTTTTTCAATAGCAGGTTGGTCTTGCTTATCAAAATCAAGCTTCAGACCCTCTTTTAGCTCTTTAAGGTTAGGCTTAAAAACGGTTACGCCTTTGTATGAAAGAAAATGTCTTTTCTTTGGATCTACAACCGTAGGTATATTATGCTTTTGCCCGAGCTCTACAGTATGTTTGATTATTTTTTTTGTGATTACGCCTTTGTCGTAATCTTCAAAAACGACTACATCTACCTTTGGTAGTAGCTCATCAATCCTGGCCATCAGTTGCTTTTCATCAGCACCGCTAATTTCTTTATCAACCTCCTCATCTACCCTTACCACATGTTGGTGACCACTTATGATCCTTGTTTTTACGGTAGTAGGTCTGCCAGCCGAACTCACTAAGCCTTCGGTGGCCATGCCTCGCTCGACTAATCGCCCTTTTAATTTATCTGCAGTATCATCCTCACCAATGATGGCACAAAGTATTGGCTTTGCGCCAAGTGCATCAATATTCAATGCCACATTGGCTGCACCGCCAAGGCGATAATCTCTTTTAGTGGCCCTCACTACCGGCACAGGTGCTTCAGGAGAAATTCTATCAATAGCACCCCAGATGTAAGCATCGACCATCACATCCCCTATGATGAGTACTTTAAGGTTGTTAAAATCGTTGAATATTTGATCTATTGATGTATAAGTCATTACGAGAGCTCGCCTAGCACGTTCTTTATTCTCTTAATCGCTTCTTTTAAATCCTCCTCAGAAGCTGCATATGAAAGTCTCACACAATTAGGGTCTCCAAAAGCTTCTCCTGTAACCAAAGAAACATGTGCCTTCTCTAATATGTACAAGCAAAGATCGCTGGCATCCTTAATTTTTTGTTCACCTGCAGATTTTCCGAAATAGCTACTCACATCCGGAAAGAAGTAAAATGCGCCTTTTGGCATATTCACTTTAAAACCAGGTATTTCTTTAAGTAAATTATAAACAAGGTCTCTTCGCTTGAGGTAGGCCTCCGACATCTCTCTGGTAGGAGTAAGATCTTCTGTAATTGCGGTAAGGGCTGCGCGCTGTGCTATAGAGCAGTTAGCTGAAGTAACCTGACCTTGCATTTTTGTACAACCTTTGGCCAACCAAGAAGGTGCACCAATATAACCAACTCTCCACCCGGTCATGGCAAAACCTTTTGCAAATCCATTTACCGTTACTGTTCTTTCGAACATACCCGGTAGAGCAGCCATACTGGCGTGAGCACCTGTATAATTGATGTGCTCGTATATTTCATCTGCTATTACGATTATATCATAGTGTGCTTTTACCACATCAGCAATAGCACTTAACTCTTCTTTAGTAAATACCGAGCCTGTTGGGTTACAAGGAGATGAGTAGATTACTGCTTTCGTTTTATCAGTAATAGCCTCCTTCAATTGATTAGCAGTAGCTTTAAAGTCGTTTTCAATTCCGCCCTTCACTAATACAGGTACGCCTTCTGCCAATTCTATCATGGCAGTGTAGCTTACCCAAAAAGGAGAGAATACAACCACCTCGTCACCTGGGTTTAGCAAGGCAAACATCACGTTGGCGATAGATTGCTTGGCGCCATTAGAAACTACAATATTTTCTGCCTGATATGGGATACCATTCTCATCATTGAGTTTTTTAGCTATCGCCTCTCTCAGATCGGCATAACCAGGCACAGGAGGGTATGCAAAATACTTGCCTTCATCAATCGCCTTCTTGGCACCTTCCTGAATGTGCTTTGGTGTTTTAAAGTCTGGTTCGCCCAAACTCAAGCTAATGACATCGATGCCCCTGCTTTTAAACTCACGTGCTTTAGCCGCCATCGCGAGTGTTGCAGATTCGGCCAGGTTAGAGATTCTATTTGATAACTCCATAATGTATTAATAGACGGTTTTTTGAAAACTGCCCAAAAATAGATATTTATATTCTCTAGCCATTAGGAAGAGTTAAAAAATCAGCTCATCCGATCAATCATTTTAGGAATTTTTCATCATTTAATCAAAAATGAGTGTATATATGCATTGTTAAAAATCACTTACCCAGACCTTATCAAAGACTTTTGACGCTTCAGCGCCTCCTAATAGAAATATTCTCTCACTGAAAACCTCTGCAGTATGATGTCCAATATTAGGCAAAGGCGTATTCATAGAATTTTCCAGTAAAGTCCAGCTTATACCATCGGAAGAAAACCATGTCTCAGCGTAGTTGGTACCACCACCGATTACCCACATTTTCTTATCGTACACCACGCTGGCGTGACCAAATCGTGGTGTAAATGATGCATCATCAGTTGACTGCTCCCAATTTACTCCATCACTAGTATTCCATACATCGTTATAGTAGAGGCCTTCAGGACCAAAGCCTCCGATCACCCACATCTTACCGTCAAACACAACTGATGAATGTCCGTATCTTGGAGGAAATACTCCATCCGTTTTGGCTTGCGTCCAGTTTATGCCATCTGCGGACGACCAAACCTCATTATGAAAACCACCAGAACCGGCAGTAAAACCTCCAATTACCCACATCTTATTATCAAATACCAAGCTAGTATGCTCTGTGTAGGTGGAAAATGGAGGGGAGCTATTGACTTCAGTCCAATTAAGCCCGTTCGTTGAACTCCAAATTCCTTTATCGAGACTACCAATTATCCACATTTTGTTATCAAAAACTACCGATGAGTGCCCAAACAAGTTTGAAATACCATGATCAGGGTCAATTACTTGCCATGTTACACCGTCTTCAGAGTAAGCGACCAGATCATCAATAACCCAGATTTTATCATCGAAAACCACCGAGCTATGATTAGATATCTGTAAAAATCCATTGGCATTGATGTCATTCCATATTGGTTTAATATCTGTAGTAAATGATGAGACTGAGCTCTCAGCTACATCACCTTGAGCATCTACTGCTTCAATTTTCCAATAATATGTAGTTGAAAACTCCAACAAAGGGAGGCCTTCATAATAAACATAAGTTATGGGCTCAGGAAACTCAACGAAATCAAATGTTAGGCTTGACTCATCCAGATCACTGGCATACAACGTTGGTTCTTCTTCTATTCCAATATATACGTTGTAAGAAATTTTATCATCATCTGCATTGGATGACGACTCCCATATCAGAGGTGTCTGTACATAAACGTCATCACTTTTATCAAAAGGATAGACTACGTCAAAAGTTGTTGGCGGGTCGTTTTCTGTTGTAAAGGAGAATATCGCAGACCTTGAGACAGCACCCCGATCATCTTTTGCCACTATTTTCCATTTATAGTTGGTATTATATTGCAGCGGGGTATTTACTGTATGGCTAGTTGGGTAAAAATCACCGGCAATCAATGTAGTTGCCTCTCGATTATCGAGATATAAGAAATAGGCTACCGAATCATTATCCGAATCAGCTGCTGCTTCCCACTCGAGAGTTGGGGTAATACTGACAGACGTAGAATTATCTTGTGGTGTCAAAAGGCCAAAGTCATCAGGATTTTGGTTTAATATCAAACCCTCGCCATCATCAGAGCAGGCAGAAAACAGACATATTGAGATCGATAGTAGTAGAGTGAAATTTTTCATATCTGTCGTAATTAATTGGATTGTTATTAACTATGAGTATTATGGCTTGTAAATGACGAATGAAAATTTCGACTCGACTAACTCACCAAAAGGCAAAGTAGGGTCTTCGAAAGAAGTGAAAGAGATCTGCAAATGATTACTACTATTTGATGTAACCAATATAGACAATGGATGACCACCCTCTGTGGGCGTTACAATTGCCACATAGTTATTGTTGCTAAATGATTCACCATCTACTTGTAGAACATAAATATTGCGATATCCGACTGCCGTATTATAAAAAGGGAAAACCTGGAAATTACCGCTCCCACTACTGACCTCAATTGGCTGGGGTTCAAAAGCTCCTTTATTTATGGATCCGGTTACATAGCCATATGCAATAGGTAGCATGTTTGCTGAACCTGTGGCAGGGCGATTAACTTCTCCATTAATATGCACACGATCTTCGTCAACTGTCAACACATCAGAATTGCCTGCTCCTAGCCTGAGCTGATTAGCACCACCTACAGCTCTTATCCTAGTAATCCCGGCTCCTCCCCCACCAATAGCGACTCCAATTTTTAATCTGTAATTGCTATTACCAATTCTGAAGTCACCTTCTGTATTGGTAACATCCCATTGGCCCCCTAATACATCTAATTTTGCAGCTGGTGCTATAGTACCAATTCCGATATCACCATCTGCGCTTATCGCAAGTCTGCGCAACCCTTGAGTTCGAAAATAGACTCTACCTGTTGTGTTACCAGGCACTGTTCCAAAATCCATATTACCATTAAACAGACTTCCAACGTAACCCACTCTTCCAGAAGAAGTATGATATTCAGATGTTACTCCACCTTGACTAGATTCTATTCTTAATGCTTCAGGGTCAGGTGAATTGACATGAAGCTTTACTTCTGGAGCCAAAGTCCCCACACCCACATTACCAGTATTAAAATAAATGTCAGTACCACTTTCAGTCCACAACGAGCCTCCAGTGCCTACGGCATCATCTCCCGGCACCCAGGCGCTTCCATTCCATTTCAGTACCTGGTCATTGGTTGCCCCCTGCCGTGCTAGCCCTATTGGGTTGCCGGCAGTTCCTTCTCCTTTTATGCTATTGTCGTGGGCTACCACCTGACTACCCCAGTCATCACCATCCGTTGCCAAATCGCTTAAATCGACAGAGTTACCACGGTCAATGCTTAATGCATGAGTCGAGCTATTGTAACTTAGCTCCTGATTATCTGTATTTACCGTGCTGCCAGCAGCCAGTTCATCAATGGCATTTTGTACATTCCCGGCAGTTAACCCTGATGCAGAGTTATTGTAATTTACTTCAGCGGCAGTCTGATCGTCTGTACCACCTGGAGGTATAATAGAATTAAGATCTACACCTGATCCGTCAGAAATATTGAGCGTGGTTCCTGTTAAGGACAAATTTTGCAATTCATTAGTCGGGTCAGCGTCTGCATCATCAACCTGATCGTTGCTAAAATTTTCTGCGGTTTTTGCATGGAGAGCGTAAGGCACACTTAATAGCTGACTTGCACCTGATATAGTATAGTTCTCTCTGCCTGAGGGGTCTGTTTCTGTCAAAATAAAGTACGGTCCTACAGTCCAGTCGATACTACTAAATGCACCCAAAACAGCGGCCCCCTCACCTATAGACAAACTCATCAAACCATGAACATTAGTCATTATTGAGTGCCTTTCCACAAAGACAGCTGCACCTGTAGCACTTCCTTGCAAAATGGATATTTGAACTCCTACACTTTGGTTGGCAACTGGTGTATTATCAACATTTCTCACCACCGCTTGATAGCTCATTTTATCGGGAGACTGAGCGTTTATATTTGATACAAACAATATTGCCGTTATTAATATGAATAGATTTTTCATGGGTATTAATGCTTAATGATTCTAAAGTTTTTGATTAATGTACCCTCACTTTGGATCTGCAAATGATACATGCCTGCCGGAAACTCTTTCATATCCATGACCGTCTGCATTGTTATTATGCTCCTACTATCCAGCAGCTTCCCCTCTGGGCTGATCAAATGGAAAGTCAACTTTTCATTATGGAAAGCATCTGCGTTTAAGATTAGTTTTTGCCTCGTAGGGTTGGGGTAGACTGTTAAATGAAAGTTTGGTACAGGTAGCTCAGTGCCTACCGTGGCAGTAATGTCGTAAACCTGTTGTATGCCTTGGGTTACTGAACCATCAGTACTATACTGAGATGTATAAAATACCTGACCTATGCTGTGGCTAGATGAGCCTCCATTCCCTGTCGATTTGCCCCCGCTAGTTACAATAGCTTCTTGAGCGTGCAATCCGCCTAAACTTAGTAATGCAAATGTGAGGCTTGTGAAAATACCTGCTTTCATGACCATGTCTAATCAGGTATGGAATAATGCTCCAGTACTTCATAATAGTTTGTCAGGTCAGGAGAACTGGTTCTCCCTGATACATTGTTACCACCTGGAATCAATACATATCGATATTCTCCATTCTCTAGAAAGCTTTCAACACTTGCACCATCGTTTGTTCCCAGATAAATCAAAAGCTCATTGGGTAATGAGATTGTAAAATATAGGTAGTCATTTCCACCAGAGAATGGGATTGGATAAATGAAATCTCCATCTCTTAGAAACATCAAAAGAACTCCCCCCTGATCTATAAAATCTTGAGTAAGCTCATTTACTTCTAGACTATGTGCTTTATAAGCAGAGCCATCGCTTAAATTCCAATCTATTTGGAACCAATCAGAATATATTATATCTACTGAGCCTGCTTCACCCTTTTCGCCCTGCTCTCCTTTTTCACCTTGAATCCCGGGCTCTCCTTGTGGGCCTTGCGGCCCCGGTTCACCATCATCGCCACAACCAATCATTAGCAATAGACTGACTATCATCAAAGAGATTATTGAATATATATTATGTGATTTGTGCATGTCTGTATATGTTAAGATTTCTGGAAATAGATCGTCTTTATGATCTTGCCCTTGTGAATAATCTGTAACTCATAATGGCCTGCCTTGAGATACTCTATGTTTAAAGCAATCTTTCTCATAGGAACATGATGTATCGAGCCAGTATAATTATCAAGTGATCTTTTCACATCCTGGGTTTTGCTAGCTTAGTCAGTTCTAACTGACGAATGTTATGGGAGGTTTATTAAGCCCAGAGGACTGCCTTCGTTAACCAATAAAATTTGGAGTCTGGCACTGGTGGAGTTGTAGTCTCTTGATGCACCTCCAAAATCACGGACATACAGTCCAATTTCAGTTGACAAAGATTCGTTGCTTCCTAGCGGCAAAACTTCAATCTGGCCGCTTAGGGTAAGTGAAGTTTTTGGGTCAGATCGATCACCCAATTGTCGGATGGATCTGCTGAGACCTATCACTTCATCATTAGCTGTAGATGGCACCAAATCACTTAAATTAAAATTGTCATAAGGAGCTATGCTAAATTCATGTATGCTTACACCACCTTCATCACTCCCGATGAAAGCAAATCGATAAGTTGCACCAGCTAATATGTTTAGCTGTAAATTCTCAAAATCATCATCTTGATTAAAGGAATATGCACCTCCCGGACCTGAAATGCTGAATGTAAATGTTGGCGGTATGTCATCTACCTCAGGAATTTCTTCCACGTCACAGGAAGTAGTACCTATAAACAGTAACATAAGTAACAGCGGCCAGCTCAACACCGTGAGTGCTGCTTGTTTAATTGAAAATTTAGAGTGTGGTTTTTTCATAATATTAATTGTTTTAAAACAACATTACTATGAAAAAATAATAGGCTATATAAATTATGTAACAACCAGTATCACATATGTAACATGTGCCTAATTTTAGTTTTAGGCCGATGTTTTCTACAAAAAGATTGTTGGGTTTTTAGTTTTGAAGGCTAAATTGTGTTGGGGAGCAGCCATATACTTCTTTGAAACATTTGGCAAAATAAGATGGGTCATTAAAACCCACAGCATATCCTACCTCAGCGATGTGCGTATCAGTCGATGACAGTAAGTGAGCGGCTGCCTTGAGCCTTTGCGATCGGATAAATTCTGTGGCACTTAAGCCAACGATAGCCTTGAGTTTTCGGTGCAACTGCATGCGACTCATGCCTATTTCTTTACTAAAGATCTCTGTTGTAAAATTCGGCTCGGTTAATTTTTCGTCCAGGATGTCCTGTACTTTTTTCAAAAATTTCTCATCAGTAGGGGTTATGGCAATGTCTTTTGGTTTTAATATAACTTCCTGACTGTATCTTTTTCTAAGAGTAGCCCTGAGCTCAATGAGTTTTTTAACTCTTATTCGTAAAACATCCTTATTAAAAGGCTTTACGATATAGTCATCTGCACCTGTTTCCAGACCGATGATTTCATTTCTTTCCCCGGCCTTGGCAGTAAGCAATATGATAGGTATATGACATGTTTTTTCGTCAGCTTTCAGCGTTTGAGATAGCTCGACACCATCTTTTACAGGCATCATAATATCTGAGATAATGATGTCTGGAATAAATTCCAATGCCGATTGTACACCCTCTTTACCATTCTCAGCTTCTATTATTTTAAACTCACAAGAAAATGTATTCTTTACTAACTGACGCACATCTGTATTATCCTCCACAATCAGCATCAAGGGTAACTCTTGATCATTATTAAATAGCTCTAAACCATTTGAAGAAAACATACCTCCTGTCAATTGATTCGTATCGTCAACAGACTGAGTGGGTGCTTCCGGTATTATATCTTCAGGTCTAAAATTGTCATGTGCAACTGGCAGACTGACCTTAAATGTAGCAAACTTCCCTTCTTCGCTGTCAATAGATAAAACCCCACAATGCAATTGCACCAGCTCCTTAATCAATGCCAAACCAATACCTACACCTTCGCTATTGGCATCGGCCTGATAGAATCTCTTTGAAATTTGATTGAGTTGTTCTGGCCTAATTCCTGGCCCACTGTTTCTAACAGAGATATCAACTTTGCCCGCCTCTAAGCTTACTGTAAAGTCAACATATCCGTTTTTGGGTGTATACTTCAGCGCATTTGACAATAAGTTATTAACGATTTTTTCGATGATATCCTGGTCAAAGAAACTCTGGTCTTCAGCTGTTGGCATTTCTACATTTAGACTAATTTGCCTTTGATTGAAAGTATAATTAAATGAAGAAACCAAACCACGGAGTAGGGCTAGCAAACTACCTTGTTCTATATTGAGCTTCATATTGCCAGACTCAAGCTTCGATAAGTCAAGTAGCTGATCTACCAACTTTAGGAGTCGGTCAGCATTTTTATCGATCATCTCCAGATTGCTTTGGCTCGACTCATTGAGATCTGGTTGACTGAGCTGATCGTGAACAGGTCCTTTAATCAAGGTCAAAGGAGTTCTAAACTCATGGGAAATGTTGGCAAAAAATTTCGATTTAGTCTGGTCTAACTCACTCAGTTTTCTGGCTACTTTTTGCCGATTTCTATAAAGTGAGTAAACCACTGCCAAGACTATGATGATAAAAACTAATGCCGCAATAAAAATATAGAACTGAGTTGCTCTTTGCTGTTTTTCCAAGGCATTTTGAGCCGCAAGAAGCTCTATCTGCTTTTGTTTCTTTTCCGTTTGGTATTTGGCTTCAATTTCACTCACCAAACGATTATTTGCTCTGGCGCTCAAACTATCTTGCCATTTCACAAACTCCATAATATGAGCATATGCCTTTTTATAATCGCCTTTTTCTAGATATGATTGAGAAAGACCTTCATAAATATCTACCTTTTCATGAAGCGTAAACGCTTCCATGATGTCACTAAAATGATCTATGGCCTTTTTGTAATTATCAATTGCCATTTGATGCTGACCGGATTTGAATGCATATTTGGCCATGCCCACGTAGCTCTTAGCTATTCTGTCCGGCTGATTAGAGTCAATTGCTTTTGATAAGGAATGTTCATAATACAGTTTGGCACTATCCAGATTATTTAGTGCCAGGAAACAATTAGCCAGAATTTCTGAAGCAAAAGCATCTTTAACTACATCTCCATAATTTCTATAAAATTCCTGTGCTTCTTTAGCTAGTTTAAGCACTTCCATATCTATACTTCTTCTTTCATAATAACTAACTAGATTAATTTTTGTGTTGGCAATGCCTTCCTGATAATTAAGTTCACTATAAAGTGCTAAAGCTCTCTTCAGATAGTCTTCGGCCTTTTGGTTATCGAGATATGTGTATATAAGCCCTATATTGAGCAGTGCAGAACCCAGAAAGTCGTTGATCGTATCATTACTTGTAATAATTGAATCCACAGCATGATAAGCTTTGATTGCTTCAGGATATTTTCGACTTCTATAGTTTAAATTTCCTTCTCTTAGCAATGTGCGACTTATCAGATCCCAATCATTAGACAAAAGCGCTTTTTCACTTGCCTTTTCCGCAAAGGCAATAGACTGTTGCATATCACCCTGATAATCATAAAACATTGACATTCTACGATACGTATCAGCTTGCAGTGTTAAATTTTCTAATGCTTTTGCATAAAAAAGAGAGTTTTCAAGGTGTTTAATAACGCTATCAGACTCCGATTTCATCCAATAATATCGACTGGCATGTGCGTGAGCCTGGTAAATATACTTATGGTTATTAAGCTTGTTTGCTTTTTTAAAATAGTCTCCGATATATTGCCCTGCAGAATCTACACTTACATTAAAATAATTGGATATGAGCTGATCCAGAATATTAATCTCTTGTTCAATAGATTCAGCCTGGCTCCTCTTCGTTTTCAATGAATCTATTTGGTCAACTTGTGACCAGATACAAGGGCTTTGCACCAGAAATGTAATCAGGCAAACACAAAATCTGTAAATCAGCTTGTTAGCCGAAGTTAAGTTTTTGGATGCAGTATGAGTTGCACCTATATCTCTCATTGCTTCTAACTTTGCAACAAGATAAGTACAATTAATCTTAAAATAAATATATACTTGTTATTCCTGACTGTAGGTGGTTCTGCTCAGTATGCTTCTACCCAATGTAATTTCATCAGTATACTCAAGTTCACCACCAATCGGTATGCCTCTGGCAATTGTGGTAACTTTCAAGTTGTATTCTTTTAACCTCTTGGTAAGGTAAAAGGCGGTTGTATCCCCTTCCATGGTAGGGCTCAATGCAAAGATAACTTCCTTTATCTCGCTATTCTCAGCCTTCACTCTATCAATCAATAGTTCTACTGTAAGCTCAGACGGCCCAATACCATCGATGGGTGAGATCACTCCTCCTAAAACATGGTATAGGCCTGTATATTGCGAAGTGTTTTCTATGGCTATTACATCTCTTGTATCTTCTACCACACACACAATAGATTTATCTCTTCTGTGGCTAGCGCATATGTTACAAACATCTGTGTCTGATATATTTTGACATTCCTTACAATATTGGATTTTATTGCGAAGGTCATCTAAGGCCAAAGTCAGTGATTGTGTATACTGCTTATCTTCTTTGAGCAAATTAAGCGCAAGTCGTAATGCCGTTTTCTTCCCAATTCCCGGAAGTTTGGCTATCTCACTTACTGCGTTTTCTATAAGTTTCGAAGGATATTCCATGCTTTTCAAAGATAACCATTAACTCACGTTTGAGTTATCATAGACGCATATTATCGTCACTTGAATTAAAATTTTGTAAAATGTTTAGGGGAGGATTATCCATTTAGCCCTTAGAGTAAGGCTATAATAAGAGAGAATGAAGTGTGATTGTTACTTAGACTACCTTAGCATCGATACCGGCCTCGCAAATAGCGTCTTTCATTGGCCTTAGATCTTTTAACACACCTTTTTTAACAGAGCATTTTCCTTTGTAATGAATAATCATTGCGCATTGCTCCGCCTGCTCGGCAGTATGTCTACATACCTTAACCAGCGTGTTAATTACATGATCAAAAGTGTTAACATCGTCATTAAAAACCATGAGGTCTTTAACATCCGTTACATCTTCGAGTACTTCAACTAATTCGTCTTCTTTATATCCCAAATCCATAGTAATACATAATGGTTTTGTTTGCCAAAAGTAAAAAAAAAATGCGACTTTAGAGGTCACCAAACTATAAATATGAGTCCTACACTAGTCATTTCGATTATAGCTGTCTATTTTCTGGTTCTAATTCTCATTTCATTTTTCACCACAAAAAAATCTGATTCTCAAACATTTTTTACTGCCAACAGGCAATCTCCCTGGTACCTTGTAGCCTTTGGTATGATAGGCGCCTCCCTCTCAGGCGTGACCTTTATCTCTGTACCCGGTTGGGTGGCAGACACACAGTTTGCTTACATGCAAATGGTGCTGGGCTACCTGTTCGGCTATCTTGTAATCGGCACCATACTTATGCCGCTATACTATAGAATGAATCTGATATCTATTTATGGCTACCTGGAGCAGCGATTTGGCTTATATTCTTACAAAACAGGCGCTTTTTACTTTCTACTTAGCCGCACAATCGGAGCGTCTTTCAGGCTATTTTTAGTAGCAGGGGTGCTCCAACTTGCCATTTTTGATGCCTGGCAGGTTCCTTTTTGGGTCACTGTGTTAGTTACTATTGCTCTTATCTGGCTCTACACATTTAGAGGTGGCATAAAAACCATTGTATGGACCGATACTTTACAAACCTTATTTATGCTTACGGCTGTAGTGCTGGTTGTCTACCTGATCAGCCAGGATTTAAACTTGAGCATGAGCGGATTAGTATCAACCGTTGAAGGAAGTGATTACTCAAAAATATTCTTCTGGGACTGGCAATCTGGTTCCAACTTTTTCAAACAATTTTTTGCCGGGGCTTTTATCGCCATCGTCATGACAGGCCTCGACCAGGACATGATGCAAAAAAACCTTACCTGTAAAAATCTGGGAGAAGCTCAGAAAAACATGTTTTGGTTTTCGATCATTTTGGTCTTTGTAAATCTACTATTCCTTTCAATGGGCGCCTTACTCTACATTTATGCCTCTTCAAATGGAATATCTCTACCTGAAAAAACAGATGATTTATTTCCCATGCTTGCACTCAATCACTTCCCGGTAGTGGCTGGTGTCATGTTTTTACTCGGAATTATAGCTGCAGCATACTCTAGTGCCGACTCAGCACTTACTTCGCTTACCACCTCATTTTGCGTGGATTTTCTAAACTTCCAAAGAGATGATACGCTTAAAACTGAAGTACAGCAGCGCAACACCAGACTGTTGGTTCACCTGGGCTTTTCCATCCTGTTATTCGGTGTTATTTTACTATTTCAACTCATCAATGATGAGGCCGTGATTAGCTCGGTTTTCAAAGCAGCGGGATATACTTATGGCCCGTTGTTGGGTCTTTATGCTTTTGGCCTGTTTACCAACCTTCAAGTGCGTGATCGTGGGGTACCGATTGTCTGCTTATTGTCACCGGTACTGTCATACATTATAAACATAAACTCAGAAGCGTGGCTGGGGGGTTATAAGTTTGGTTTCGAAATTTTGATCGTTAATGGAGCGATAACCTTCCTAGGTTTACTTTTATTACAAAAACAAAGGCCGCCCTCCTCAGGGCGACCTTAAAAAAATGCTGCAAAATTTAAAACCAACTAAACAATCTGCAGCTAAGTGATTTCCAAACCTAAACCAAAAGTATTGGACTTAATCTTTTGCAACACGTATGCCAGAAACGCATAACACATTGTAAAACCCCCTTTTTGGGGTTTAAAAGGCATGCCAAAAATAAATTATGTCCCGATTTGAGACTATTGTCTTAAAATAGCTTAATTAAAGACTTAATTCTTCCGAAGGATTCCAAAAGATACTGGCAAACGCCACCACCTTATCATTCACTACCTTCACTCCTTCCTCCTCCAATAATTGCTGCATTGCATCCGGGGTGTTAAAATGATGTTTGCCGGTAAGCAAACCATTTCTATTGACAACGCGATGTGCCGGTACATCTTCCAGACCGTGAGCCGCATTCATCGCCCAACCGACCATTCGAGAACTTCCTTTTGCCCCAAGGTAATTGGCAATAGCCCCGTAGCTGGTCACCCTACCTTTTG